>CAYTWV010000310.1:0-5761 GCA_964442235.1 uncultured Myxococcales bacterium
CAAGGCCATTCGCACCAAACTGGGCCTGACCTCCAGCCGTAAGGACCTCGCACTCTTCCTTCGCGAGGTACCCAACCCCGTCGAGGACTGACTCGCACATCCACCAGTCCCACGCTCCTAGAAGAGCATGAGCTGCATCCGCAAGGCGTGGATGGGGTATTTCTTGTACCCCAATCCTACCCCAATATCCCCCCTTGAGCCCTAGGCTGCCAAGAACCAGAATGCGATTCGTTGACCTCTCCGCGGCCCCGGGGGTGGGTGGACCGAGATGGGCCCAATGGGTTGTCCATGAGGCAGAGCGCTCTAATGTGATGAATGGTGGCAGCGCTTGACTCATTGTAATACCTGCTTGGCTTCGGTGTGTATCTAGCTTGGCCCAAGATTTTCGATTGTGAACAACGGCTTGCCGGGAGGTTCGCCATGCAGTTTACTAGAATTACTTTGTTGTCTCTTCTCGTACTGGTAGGGGCAGGCTGCTCCGACAGCGGTGAGGTGACCAAAAAGGACTTGGGAACACCCGACTCCATGTCGGAGGTGCGTGCCGAAGTCATTCTGGACTATACCGGCTCTGACATGCCCGGCGAGTTGACCGACTGGCAGACTCCCGACCAGCAAAGTGACCTCTTCGAAATCGGACTGGACCTGATGGACTTGCTGGTGCCGGACGTGGCGCCGGACGGTCAGCCGGAAGTCCTGGACTGGGCCGCCGAACTCGAACTGTATGACCTGGTGGACACGGACGGGATTTCCCAGCCGGATCCGCCGCAACTCTCGTTCGTCTCCTCCCCCGCCGAGATCCTACTGGCAGGGCAGGAGTACCGGTATCAATCGGTGCTGTCCGAAGCGGGCACGCCAACGTTGACCTTGGGCCAGCATCCTGCTGGGATGGAACTCTCGAGTTCGACGGGTCTGCTGACCTGGTCCCCCACCGAGGCGGAAGCCGGGGACCATGTCGTCGAGATCATGGCGAAGGTTGGCGAGTTGGAGACGACTCAGGCCTGGATTCTGCAGGTCAAGACGACGACCATGCTGGCCGAGAAGTCCGTGGGCGAGACCGGTGGCATCTTGGGCGCCCCGGCGACCGACCTGCTTCTTCCCGGCACCGCCGTCCAGATTCCTGCGGGCGCTGTCACGGGCGACACCACGCTGACCATCTCCGTGGTAGACACACCGATTGACCTTGCGGGGCTTGTGACCACCGAGACCATGAAGCCCATCGTGTTCGGACCCACGGGCACGCTCTTCTCGACGCCCGTAACCCTTCAGATTCCATATGACGAGTCTTTCGATGAGACGGCAGACGACCTGGTGGTATACATGCTGCGAGAGGAGACGGGCGAATGGTCTCCGGTTCCGGTGAAGTCCGTGGACAAAGCGAACCGCCTTCTCCTGGTTGAGACCACCCACTTCTCGGTCTACCAGGCCGGGGCACCTGCTCTGAAGCTGCAGCCCCAGATCGTTGACTTCGCCGGACTGGACGAATGCAAGAAGTCCGTGGGCGTAATCCTGGTACTGCCCAAGGGGCTTGAGGAAGTCTCCGTCAGCGCCATCAGCGGGTTGACACCCGAACTGTGGGAAGATCTGATTTGGGCTTCGGACATAGAGAGCGTCGAGGCGCTGGTCCTGAATCCCTCCTTCCGCGGTACGCTTCGGTCCATCTGGGCCTATGACCTCGAGCTTTCGTCTAGTCTGGGCATGGTCCCAGCCGGGTCCCAGGCACTTCTTGCCAGCGTCTCGGTCTCGGATACCGGGGTCAAGACCTCCTTGGTGAGGGCCGACGGGACTCTGGTCTTCGCCAAAAGTTACGCTACTTTGGAGGGTTCCTGGGCGTCTGAGATCGAGCCGCTGTTGAAGGGCGTGGGCCTCCTGCCCCGTTTCGAGGCGGACGCGTCCCTGGGGATGCGGATACGGGCTCGGTTCTACATGCGCTACAAGCCGGGCGACGCGACGGAACTGCCCATTTCGGACCCTGAATTGGGGCTGCTGGTGACGTTCGGCAAGTCGGTCATCGGGCCCGGCCTGCCTCCAGGAGTGGGCGTCGAGGACCAAGACTGCGACAACTTGTTGGACGATCAGGATCCTGACGTTCAAACCGGCGCTCCGGAAATCACGACCGTTCCCGAGGGTATGGTCAATGTGACCGTGGGAGTTGCCTATACGCTGACGTGCCTGGTGGACGGGAGCCTCGGTGGGCCAGAGGTGACATGGACCTCCAGCGCCACAGAAGACGTGATCAATCCGGCGGCAGGCGGCACGGTGGTGTTCCGGCCCCAAAGCCCGGGCAACCGCCAGGTTCTGTGCAGTTTGGTCAAGCAGGGCAAGACGTACAGCGGCGTGTTCTCCATTTCGGCTCTTCCGCCGGTTCCCGAGAACACCCCGCCAACGTGCGTGGTCGCTTCGGAGAATCAGGTAGTTCAGGTGGGACAGGGTGTAGGCCTCTACGCTTCTGTGCAAGACGCCGAGACCCCGGCAAACAACTTGGATGCATTCTGGGGCATCGTAGTGAACGACCTCCTGGAGGAATCGCCCACGCTCGTGCCGTCGGAGGGCATGACGACCACGTTCTGGCCCTCGCAGCCCGGACCCTATTACGTGGGTTGCCAGGCCTTCGACGGCGAATTGAAGGGCCCCGTCTCCTGGACCCTCATCGAAGCCGTGCTTCCCACCCAGAATCTTCCGCCCCAGGATGTCGGTATCTCGCCCGCGTTTTCCACGGTGGGCCTCGATAGCCCGGTCACTTTGACCGCCTACGGCACCGACCCGGAGAACGCCCCGCTGGTGGTGGCATGGAATGAGATGCCGGGCCTCACCCCGGCCGACGGTCTGTCCGCCCAGTTCGTGAGTTCCGCCCCCGGAACGTTCGACATCGAGGCCTCCGTCTCGGACGGCTTCAACCAGCCGGTGTCCGTCCGGGCCAAAGTGGTCGTGATGCCCCCGCTTCCCCCAACCGACGTGGACAAGGACGGATATGGGCCCGACACCGATTGCGACGACAACAGCTTCTTCATTAACCCCGGTGCCGGCGAAGTCTGCGGCAACGATGTGGATGAGGATTGTGACGGCAGCCTGACCAATGGTTGCGGGATAATGATACTGGACAAAGACAAGGATCTCGTCCCGGATCAGAAGGATAACTGCCCCGAGACCCCCAATCCGTCTCAGGCAGACTCTGACGGAGACACCATTGGCGACGCCTGCGATGACGACATCGACGGCGACGGCATAGCAAACGCCCAGGACAACTGCCCCGTCGTCTTCAATCCGACCCAGGTCAACACGGACAACGACCCCATGGGCGATTTCTGCGATGGGGATGATGACAACGACGGGGTCCCTGACACGACAGACAATTGCCCCATCGTGGCCAACCCCGACCAGAAGGACCTCGATAACAACAAGGTTGGGGATGCATGCGGGTGCACCAGCAATGCCGAATGCGGCCTCCTGCAGTGTGTACAGGGCGCCTGCGTCTGCGTGCCAGCCTGCCAGGGTAAGGCCTGCGGCGACAATGGCTGCGGCGGCAACTGCGGCGTGTGCGGTTTCGGCAAGGAATGCACCAATGGCCAGTGCGTGCCCGTTTGCCAGCCGAACTGCACGGGCAAGACCTGCGGCGACAACGGCTGCGGCGGTACGTGCGGTACGTGTTTGGCCGGCCAGGGGTGTCAGAACGGAACATGCGTCGCTGTCTGCCAGCCGAACTGCACGGGCAAGACCTGCGGCGACGACGGCTGCGGCGGTACTTGCGGTACATGCAGCGCCGGGCAGGTTTGCTGGAACGCAAACTGCTCTGCGGACAAGGACGGGGACGGCGTACCGGACGCCTCGGACAACTGCCCCGACATCTCGAACCCGCCGGTCAGCGGCACCGAGACGGTGGACCAGAAGAATCTGATGCAGTTCGTGACCCGGTCTCTCAAACCCTCGAAGCCGATCGCACAAACCTTCACGGTCGGAGTGACCGGGATTCTGTCGGGCCTCGAGCTCCTTATGGAGCCTGAATATGGCAGCGCCAGTGGGACGATCAGGATGGAGTTCCTCCTGGGCGGCGTCTCAACCTTGGTTGTCAATAAGCCCTCTACCCAATTCAAGAACACAACCGGTGGTTTGAGTCTTGGCACCAAGGGTGTCGGTTTTGTCGACCTGTCCAGTTACGGCATCAAAGTGCAGGCCGGTCAGAAGTGGACTGTCCGGCTTACCTACACTCCACAGGAACCGGTGGTCTCCTCCAAGTGCAAGCAGGAAGGCATGTGCGCAGGAAACCCGCAACCGTGTTACATCGATGCCGACTGTGGAGCTGGCGGAATATGCCTCCTCGACGGAGGTTTCTGGTGTGTTCCTGGCCCAGGATATCCCTGTGCGACGGACGCTGATTGCGAAGTGGTAATGGGCGTCGCTGCCGCCAGCGATGCGTACGCTGGTGGTGAGTTGCTGAAGTACGAAGGGGGGATCTGGGTCGCAGATGGAACGACTGATGTGACGTTCAAGTCTTTCGTGACGCCCTTGAATCAACCTGACAGCGATGGCGACGGGAAGGGCGATGCGTGCGACTGCGTCCCGAACTGCACAGGCAAGACCTGCGGCGATGACGGCTGCGGCGGGAGTTGCGGAACCTGCGGCGCTGGCCAGACCTGCACGGCGGGCGTTTGTGTCTGCGTGCCCAACTGCACGGGCAAGAGCTGCGGCGACAACGGCTGCGGCGGTACGTGCGGTATATGCGCTGCTGGCTCCGAGTGCCAGACCGGCACCTGCGTAATGCTCGATCAGGATAAGGACGGAGTCCCGGACCTGACGGACAACTGCCCGGACCTCTTCAACGATGACCAGGCGGACCTGGACGACGACCTCATCGGCGACGTCTGCGACCCCGACAAGGACGGGGACGGCGTACCAAACACCACCGACAACTGCCCCGACGTGGCAAACCCCGCTGTGGCGGGTGCCGACGCTGTGGACCAGAAGAATCTAACAAATTCATACGACCGCGGGTTCAACTCTATGTATGCGATGTCCCAGTCGTTCACGGCTGGTATGACGGGCTTGCTGGTTGGGCTGGAGACCACGATCCATCCGGGGAGTTCTTATGCGGTTGGCTCCTTCAAGATGGAGTTCGTGCTGAACAATGTCGTGGTCAAGGAAGTGACTAGGCCGACCTCTGCGTTTGGGGAGCAATCAGGCAACCTCAGCCTTGGTACCAAAGGCCCCGGGTACATCGACCTCAGCAGCCATGGAATTCAGGTCAAGGCTGGCGAAGTGTGGACGGTCCGATTCTACTACATCCCGGATCCCGCCAGCGTCTCTACCTGCAACAAGTCGGTCTCTGGCAAGTGCGAATTCAGCGGCACGGCATGCACCACAGATGCTCAGTGTTCGTTCGACCGCTGCTCTTTCACTTGCAGTCCAAATGGTAAGTCGTGCACATCAGACTCTGATTGCATCGATAATATCGATTTCTTCGTCGGCACAAACAACGCATACGCCGGTGGTGAACTGCTCTTCAACATCGAGGGCAGCTGGGTTACCCAGGGAGCGGTGGACGACCTGGTGTTCAAGACCTTCGTAGCCCCGTACAAGCAGCCCGACGCTGATGGCGACGGGAAGGGCGATGCGTGCGACTGCGTCCCGAACTGCACGGGCAAGAGCTGCGGTGATGACGGCTGCGGCGGTACGTGCGGTGCCTGTGGTGCTGGCCAGACGTGTAATGCGGCCGGCGTTTGTGTCTGCGTGCCCAACTGCACGGGCAAGAGCTGCGGCGACAACGGCT
>CAYTWV010000311.1:0-1608 GCA_964442235.1 uncultured Myxococcales bacterium
GCCCGTGCGTGTGGATGAAATCTCAACCCACAAGATGCAGGGCGAGTTCTTTGAGGTACCCGAAAGTACGGCTGCTGCGGTGCAACAAGCCAAGGCCCAAGGACGCCCGGTCATTGCCATTGGCACCACGACCACCCGTTGTCTGGAGTCAGCGTCTCAGACCGGCGAGTTGCAGGCGGGCCCAGGTTACACCGAGATATTCATCTATCCGGGGTACTCGTTCAAAGCCATTGACGGCATCTTGACCAACTTCCACTTGCCCGAGTCCACGCTGATCATGCTGGTCTCGGCGCTGGCCGGCAAAGACTCGATTCTGAATGCCTACAAAGAGGCCGTGGCTAACCGGTATCGATTCTATAGTTACGGCGATTGTATGTTGATCCGATCCTAAAGCCAGCGCTTGACTCGCACCCAATCAAAGGCCGGTCCCGGGTCCTGCTTGCGTCCACGGGGCATGGCAATATCCTCGTGGCCAACCACATGGTCTTTGGCAAAACCCAGTCGCTGCTGAAGGGCCCTGAGCAGAACACGCAGCGTCAAATACTGCCTTTCCGTGTACTTACGGTCCACCTGGGGGACAAAAACCAGATCGATGCCCACGCTGAAGCTGTTTACATCGGGGCGTCCACCAAAGTCGCTTTGCCCCGAATGCCAGGCTCGTTTCTGCACCGGCACCAACGCCCCCAACGTGCCATCCCGCCGAATGATGAAGTGGGTACTCACCTTCACCTCGGGGCTGAGCAGTCGCTCCATGGAGGGCAAAAACTCCATGTCGGTGTAGTGCATCACCACCATGTCCGCAATCTGGCAGCCGACCCGCTCGTTCCAGTTGGGAGAGGGGTATAGGTCCGGCTCGATGCCTGCGGCCTCCAAATCGGCCCAGATGAGGCGGTCTTCCATGGACCAAGGCTGTGCCTGAACCGAATTCTGGGGGATGTTGGCATTTGTTGGAAGGGCGATGTCCGGCATGGGGTCGTGAATCAGGCTTTGGGAGTTTCGTGCCCGACCTGGTTCCAAACGGCGACCAGGTGGTCCTGCAATTCTTTCATGGACTGATATCGCTGGTCCGGCTCTTTGGCCATAGCCTTGTTCAACACACCCACCAGGGCCGCAGGGATTTCCGGATTGTGAATCCTGGGGTCGGGAAGGGGATCCCGACGAATCGCCTGGATCATCTCTTCCGCAGTCTTAAATTTGAACGGCGCACAGCCCGTAACCATCTTGTACAGCGACGCACCCAGCGAGTAGATATCCGCACGGGCATCCACCAGCGACGCATCTCGGGTCTGCTCCGGGGGCATATAGACCAACGTGCCGATTCCCATGCGGGCCTTCTCGGGGGCCTCTTCGTGCAACACTTTGGCTATACCCAGGTCCAGCAACTTGACTCGACCTTCTTTCGCAAACATCAGGTTCGATGGCTTCACATCACGATGAATCACGCCCTTTTCGTGGGCAAAAGCCAACCCCACCGCTGCCTGGATGGTTACGCTCAGCGCCAGGCTGATGGGCAGTTTCCCGAATTTCTTGATCCACTGGGCCACGTCTTCGCCCTCGATGAACTCCATTGCGATAAAAAGCAGCCCACCGATGGTGCCGGCGACCCAC
>CAYTWV010000311.1:1618-5747 GCA_964442235.1 uncultured Myxococcales bacterium
CCGAGCGCCGACCAGCGCTTCACGCAGAAAACGGTCCACGGCCTTTCGATTGGGCAGCATCTCTCGCCGAAGTACCTTCACGGCAACCAGGCGCCCCAACGGCATCTGCTCGGCAAGAAGCACCACGGCCATTCCACCCGACCCAAGCACCTTCATGAAGCGGTACTTGTCCGCAGTGGTCCCCACCAATGCCGCAGGATCAATGTCCAGCAGCGCGTCTCGCTGGTTGCGACCGTCTACTCCCGAAGGCAACCCGGGGGTAATCATGACCGGCGAGCGACCCAGCAACAACAAGTCGCCATACTTCAACGCACAACTGGCCACGCGGCGGCCGTTCACGAACGTGCCCTCGGTTCGGGACATGTCGGTCAGCAAAATGTCTTCGAGGTTGATTCGGATTCTGCAGTGCACCAACTCCACGCCGCTTCCATCGATACGGACCTGGCATTCGGGACCCGAGCCCAGAATCACGTCGGAACCCGTGCGCAGCGGGAATATGGAGTCCTCGGTGTCGTAGTTCTTGATAACCCGATACCCCAACGGAGCATTTCCCGTGTCGATGTAGGTCGGATCCACGGGCCGGGCCATGTTGTAGTCGGCAAGAGTGGTCGGCAACTCAACCTTACGGGCACACCGAGGGCAATCCACAATCTTTCCCGTGTCGCCGCTCTGAACGTTGAACTGAACTCGACAGGCCCCACACACAACCACCAGTTTTTGCTGCTCTTCCAGCACCTTGCGAATCTCGGCAGGCGTCGCATAACCCTTCGCAATCAGCAAGTCGCCTAAAAGCTTCTCGAGACCCTGGGAGACCAGGCGGCTCTGAGCTTCAAGCGCTTCCTCCAACTGGTCCTGCGTCAGGACCCCTTTATCTACCAGCAGGTCACCTAGCCGTGCCATGTCGACCCCGTAAAGATGTTGGCCCCCATTCTAGGGGCGAACTGCCGATGCTGCAATGGCTAACAACACAAGAAGTGAAATGGAGCAGTGGGGCCGCCCAAAACGTCGGCGCCTGTTGCCCTGGGCACGGCTCGCGTGGTACATTGGCCCTTGTCTTTCTTAGGAGGCCCCATGGAAGAGCGTTGCAGATACTGCCAGGCCGACGTCACCTACGACACACTCGTCTGCCCCAAATGCGGCAGCCGACTTGTGGAAATGGAAGAATCCCGACGCTGGGGGCCGATTATTGCCGCAGGCTTGGGACTGGTAGCCATTGGCGTGGCCGTCTATTTCTTCGCCACATGGTCCAGCGACGTGGCCAACACCTCTCCGCCTCCAAGCAAACCCAAGAAGGATGCCTCCGCAGTCCAGATTGCACAGGACGATGAGCGCAACCGACAAGCCGTTGACGACGCCAATCGCAAGTGGCGGGAGGACCAGGAGCGCCTGGCCACATCTCAGGCCGAACAGGCCGCTTGGGACGGCAAATCAGCGCCCGAACGTGAAAAGCATGTCGCCGCTCAACTGGATGCCCTGAAGAAAAAGGTCGAACAACTGAAACAGGCCCAAGACCCCAAAACCCTTGAGGCATTGGCGGCCGTGGAACCCCACCTGGATAGCGCCGCTGCCTTCCTGAAAGCCGGCTCCCTTGAGGTCGCCTTTGAGTCGGTCAAGACCATCAGAGAGTTGCTGCGTGACCTGGAAAAGTCCGCTGACAAGAAGCCTGTGCCCGGGACGCCCGTGGTCGAAAAGCCTGCGGCAGAAAAGCCTGCAACCGAGAAGCCCGAAGGCACTCCTGTTCCATGATTTCTGGTTTGTCTCACGCTTCCGGCTTTTTTCGGAAGCCCCTCAAAGGGAGTCCCCACATGCCCGCTAGGCGAGCCATTCCTCTGGCCCTGATCTCGCTGCTGTTGCCCGCCGCACTGCTGATGCCGTGGCTTGCCCGCAGCGAAGACACCGTTGACCCCGAGCCGCTGGTCGAAGCCTTTGTGACCGACTATGCCGCTGCCTTCACTCAGGCCAACCCCTTCCTGCTTTCGGCGTATGACCCGGGCTGGCAGGTCTTTGGCCCCCTGTTGCACTCAAGCTGGTTCGATCAGGTTCAACGCTCCAGTGTCGCTCTTCGCGACCGCTCGTTGTCCGAAGGCGAACGGGCCGGCACCTGGCTGCTGACCTTCGTCAAGGTCCAAGAGGACCTGCTGGTCAACGGCCTGGTCACTCGTGGGGTGGCCCGAATCGAAGTGGAACTTGAGGTGGTTGAAGGCAAGTTAAGGGTCTTGCATCATCGGACCCTCGCTCCCGCTGGCGCACAGGACGGTTACCTGTCTAACGACCCCAAAACCTGGTCATCCGAGCATTTGCCGGCAGAATTGGCCCTCTTCTCGGGCCTGGATCTGCTTCGGGAAGGCGATACCCATAAGGCCTCTTTGCGAATCAACGAGGCCCTGGAAATCGTTCTGGCAGGTAAGTCCCCCGAGTTCTTGCTCAGTTCTAACTTCTATGAAGGGACGACCTACTACGCAGCAGCCATGCTTGCCTCCAAGCAGGGCGACACCGTGCTGGCTACAGCCCATTTGGAAAAGGCCCTTCAGGTTCATCCCGATTTCCCCGCAGCGTTGAACCTCCTGGCCCAAATGCGTTTTGCCGATGCGGCCTTCGACGCATCTCAACAACTGTGGCGCCGCTCCTTTGAACTGAACCCTGACCAGGAAGGCCTTCACGACCTGTTGCTTTGGCTTGACCGCAGCCTCTCCGAAAGTGACGCGCCAAGTCGAGAGAAGCTTCTGAGTCTCATCGACCTTCCCCCCTCTCAGGCCATCCAAGTGCTCAATCCGCTGGTCAAACGGCGCAATCGAGATGCAGGACTGGTTACCTTGCTGGCCAAAGCGTATTGGGGGGACGGCGACCTCGAAAAGGGCCTGGAGACGCTTCAGAATTCGGGCAAGGTGGGGAAGGATTCCGAGATGACGTGGCTGGCCGCTCGCTTCCAGCTCCGGTTGGGCAACTTGACCGAGGCGCAACGCCTGCTGGAAGGAGTCTGGAACAGCGACCCCGACTATCGTGACACCCTGCCGCTGCTCGTCTCACTCTATGGCTCCGCAGGCAAATTCACCGAGGCCATCGCACGCCTGAACGCCATGGATGAACGCGCTGCCGAAGCATCGGTACGTTATGCTGTGGCGGCCCTTTATAACTTGATGGATGGACGGTTTCTGGACGCAGTGTCTCAATTGGAGCGCGCCAGCGCGGGCAGGCTTCCTTCCCGCACCAGAGCCGAGGTCGCCACCCTGCTGCAGCAGATCAGTGGCCAGGGGAGGTGATTCATTCCTAACAAGATCTACGGAAACACGACGGGACTCAAAGCCAGTCAGGTGGATGCCCTGGAGCGACTCTACCGCCGCTTCGTGCCGCCAACTCAATTGGTGACGACCGAACTGGCTTCCACGCTGACCGAAATTGCCCGCGACACCGGGCGTCGGACCGCTGTGCTGGTCTCACGAAAGGGCACCATCGAATATGTGGTGGTAGGGACCTCCACCAACCTGGACGACCTGCCGCCGCTGGCGTCAACGTCGTCCAAAGCCGCACGCCTCTCGGGATTGCGGCTGATCCAGTGCCACCTCAGGGGCGAACCTCTGGATAACACCGACTTCCACAGGCTCTCAGTCCTCTCCCTGGACTTCATCCTGGCGCTTGATGCCACCGCTGGGCGAAACCCGCTCATGTGCCACGCTGCCTGGCTCTTGCCTGTGAATCCGGAAAATCGCATCTATGAAACCCGGGGACCGGTGCCTCTGCACTCCCTGGGCATCGATTTCCAAGAGCACATCCAGGATATTGAAGACCAGTATTCCAGACGGTCACGAACGTTGGACAGCGATACCAAGAAGGGCGGGGAACGTGCCATTCTGGTCTTCCTGGATGACGGTCGTTTCGAAAACACCGAATGGGAGCTGGAAGAGTTCAAAGAGCTGGCCAAGTCTGCAGGACTGAGAGTCCTTGAAACGGTTGTCCAGCGCCGAAAGGCCGATGTGACCTGGTTCGTGGGCAAGGGCAAGTTGTTGGAACTGGTTATGAGGGCCCAGCAACTGCAGGTGGATCTGCTGGTCTTCTCGCCCGAACTGTCGCCGGCCCAGGTCCGAAACATCAGCAACTTCGCCGAAACTCGGGTCATTGACCGCACCCAACT
>CAYTWV010000312.1:0-5732 GCA_964442235.1 uncultured Myxococcales bacterium
GTCACCCCACAAAACACGGCGGCAACCAGGGTCGATTCGTACTAGTACACTCCGTGCCCGCAACCCCTGGACTATCTCGACGGCCCCTCACGGCCTGTCCCGAGCGAAGCCGAGGGGTCGTGGCACAGACACACCAGGATCCAAGACTCCGGTTGCTACCGGTTACCGTTTCTGGGCTCGGGCAGAACGCCCCGGCTGCACCGCAGCAAGGAATTTCACCTTGGGGAACTGCTCCTGGGCACGGCGCATGGTCCATTCGGTTTTGAACAGAACCAGCGGGCGCTCCTCGATGTCGTACACCCAGGTGCTTTCGCCCCACTGGCAAATCTCTTCGAGGTTGAATTCTCCTTCCACCCAGCGGGCGTACACATAGGGCAGGCGCTCAAACTGCACATCTGCCCCATATTCGGCCTTGAGTCGGAATTGGGTCACTTCGAACTGCAACACACCCACAGCTCCCAAAACCGGGAATCGCTCTTGGCGACGGCGGTCAAAAAAGAGCTGTACGGCCCCCTCTTCGGCCAACTGTTCCAACCCAAGCAGCAGTTGCTTGCGGCGCATGGCATCGGCATAACGAACCCGAACAAAGTGCTCGGGCGAGAAGCGCGGGATGCCGTCGAATTCCACTGCAGGACCCTCGTAAAGCGTATCCCCAATTCGAAGAATCCCCGGGTCCCAAAGGCCAACGATGTCCCCAGAGCAGGCTTCCTTGACCTGAATTCGCTCCTGCGCCATGAAGTGGTAGACCTTGGCCAGCGGCACCACCTTGCCCGTGCGCTGGTGGGTCACATTCAATTCGGGATGGTAAAACCCCGAGCAGATACGGGCAAATGCGATGCGGTCCCGGTGTCGGGGGTCCATGTTCGCCTGGATCTTGAACACAAACGCACTGAAATGTGCTGCGTCGTGGGGCCACATGCCCACGTCGGTAGAACGAGGACGGGGGCTTGACGCCAGCCGCACCAAATTGCGCAAGAACGGCTCAATGCCGAAGTTGGACAACGCGCTGCCAAAAAAGACAGGAGTCAACTGCCCTGCCAGGAAGCGCTCTCGGTCCCACTCATCCGAAGCACCTTCCAGCAACTCCAATTCGTCTCGAATCTGGGCCACCGAGGCATCCCCGATGGCAGAGGCAATGGATGGATCGTCCAGGGCGACCGATTCCATGGGGATCCAGGTCGAGCCCCCGCCGCCCCTTTCAAAACGCAATACACACTTCTCTTGGCGGTCATAGACTCCCTGGAAACTCACGCCAGTCCCCACCGGCCAATTCATGGGGTACGTCGGGATATCCAGCACTCGTTCAATTTCGTCCAGCAATTCCAAAGGCTCCAGACCATTTCGGTCCATCTTGTTCACAAAGGTCAAGATGGGGATGCCCCGCAGGCGGCACACCTGGAACAGCTTGATGGTTTGGGGCTCGACACCCTTTACCCTGTCAATAAGCATGATGGCGCTGTCTGCAGCCGCCAACGTGCGATAGGTGTCTTCCGAGAAGTCGTTGTGCCCTGGGGTATCCAGCAGATTCACTCGCCAGCCGTCAAAATCGAACTGCAGCACGCTGGTGGAAACCGAGATGCCTCGCTGCTTCTCCAGCTCCATCCAGTCGCTGGTGGTCTGACGTTCGTTGCGCCGCTGTTTGACGGACCCGGCAAGATGGATCGCCCCACCATACAAAAGCAGTTTTTCGGTGATGGTGGTCTTCCCCGCATCGGGGTGAGAGATAATCGCCAGGGTTCTGCGCCGGGTGATTTCTGAGCTGTCTCGAACAACCGCTGTATCGGTCATGGAGGTCCTTTTTTTTGTCTGTTCCGGGTCAGGACGTACACGGTCGGCTTGGGCCGACTGCACGGACTTGAATCAGGGCGGCGTAACGCCTTTTCTTGGGGACATCTGCATCACGGCTCCGCTGAATCCCGGGGTACCAGAACACCCCGGCTTGCGGGCGGAACCCTATTGCATTCGGCCGCCAATGTAAAGGTCTGGCCCCTCTCCAAGGCTCCAAAGCGGGTCCGATTCGAGCCACATTCTTTACCGAAAGAGCGCCAGAGGGTACACTGCGGGCTCATCCCGGGGGCGATTGGACCAAAAGGGCCGCCTTTGGGCAGGGACAAGTTGGGCAAAGGAGAGTCATATGAAGCAGTGGATGTGTGTACGCTTGAGCACGGTTGTGGCGCTTGTACTGGTTGCGGGTCTGGGTTGCTCCAGCAAAAGCGACCCGTCCCCTACCGACACGGTAGCGGACACCGCCCAGGGCGATGTGCAGGCGGACCAGACCGTCAATCCCGACGTTCCGCAGACCGACACCCCCACGCCCGAAGACCTGCAGGGCGAAATCCCATGCCAGGCCGATTGTGAAGGCAAGGCCTGCGGCGATGATGGCTGCGGTGGGCAATGCGGATACTGCCAGGTCGGCTTCACATGCATCGAAAACGGCACCTGCGAAGAGGACGAATGTGTCCCCAACTGCACGATTAAGGCCTGCGGAAGTGATGGCTGCGGCGGCGAATGTGGCCTCTGCGAAGGGGACTCGTATTGTGGCCCCGCTTTCCAGTGCATCCCCTTCGACTGCACGCCGGATTGTTTCAACAAGGAGTGCGGCGACGACACGTGTGATGGTTCGTGCGGCGAGTGCGACCCAGGGTCTACCTGCGTCGACTTCCTGTGTGTCCCCGACTGCGTGGGCTCTTGCGCTGGCAAAGAGTGCGGCGACGACGGCTGCGGTGGGAATTGTGGACAATGTGCACAGAACTTCTCGTGCAACGATACCCAGAAGTGCACGCCGGCGGCCGAGTGTGTGGCCACTGCCCAGTGCATATTTGCATGCTCGGACCAGGGCGGCACGATCCCGGACTGCGCAACCACCTGTTACGAAGGGGTGCCCTCGGAAACCAGCGATCTGGTCGAGGCCTACGGCTCTTGCGGAGCGGCCCAGTGCGGCGTGCCCTTCGCCACAAACTTCGTGACTATGCAGTGCCTCTTCACCAAGTGCTCCATGGAACTTAGCGCCTGCATCGAATACCAGTGGGGCGTGGGCAGTTGTGCCGACGCCGTTACCTGCATGAGTGCCTGCGAGGATGACCACCTGGAAGCGTGTATCTATGGTTGCCTGCCCGCCATCAGCCAAAGCGGCTTCCTGGACTTCCTGGACATGGCCGCTTGCCTTGAGTTCAATTGCCCCGAAGTCACCGATCCCACCCAATGCCCCGAGTGCACCCCGGCCATGACCCTTTGTATGGGTTTCTAGTAACACAGCACAGCACAGCCCCCCAACTTGCTTGGGGGGCCGACCGGCAAAGCCGGGCGGGGGGGCGCGCCTTGAGCGAGCGCCAGCGAGTCGAAAGGCTGACGGTACCATCACCGCAACGCGCAGCGGTTGGGGTCGGCGTGCTGTGCCACCGATCGGACCGGTCGGTCATGGGGTTCACGTAGTGTACTAGTACGAATCGACCCTGGTTGCCGCCGTGTTTTGTGGGGTGACTTGGTGTGTCTGTGCCACGACCCCTCGACGTTGCTCGGGACAGGCCGTGAGGGAGTGGGCGCGCCGATTGATGCCATGCGGGCAGGCGAAGCCTATGGGTGGCTAATAACGCTTATGGGATTCTCAACCGATCTGGACCGACGGTTCAGGGCGTTGAGGGACCAGCGGGGGCTTCAAACAGCAGCACGGCGCAAGGCTCGCAGGGATTGGCGGGATAACCACGGACTTTGCCTACGGCTAAGCCCAGATCCGTAATGAGTTCATGGACCCGGGCGTGACCCAGTTGGGTGGTCCAGACTCGGGGCGGAGTCGCCGACGAGGCCTCTGTCACTCTCAGCCCAAACACCTCGGCCAACTGGGGCGCGGGTGGGGTCACTAGAAAGATCTCCACGGGGCCCGGCCGTACTTCCGGCACGACCACCTGTTCCGACTGCTTCAGCCCATGCATGAACACCAGTACAGCGACCAGCATCACCGCTAGAAATCCGCCGACTTCCAGAGGCAATCGCCACGCCAGGTTGGGCGAGGAACGCCTCTTCAGGCCCATGCGCCGTTCCAGGTTGGGCAGCAGGTTGACGGTGTCGTCGGGGTCAGACTCACCCAACTTGTGCAGCAGGTGGGTCGTCTGCTCGTACTCGTCGAAGCGCTGCTTCATGCCAGCATCCTGACGCAACTGCGCCAGAAACTCGGTCTCCTCCTCGGGGGCCATGGCCCCGTCCAGATAGGCGAGGAATCGGTCCTCCTCGCTCTCGTTCTCTCTTGGGTCCATAAGGTCCGCCATGCTACAACTCCTGCCCATCCAAGTGGTCGCGAAGCATACGTGCTACCATGCTCCGTGCCCGGTGCAGCCGGGATTTGATCGTTCCCTCGGGAATCCCGAGAAGTTGCTGAATCTCTTCGTAGGAGAGCAACTCTACGTCGCGCAACACAAGGGTTTCTCGAAACTCTTCGGGCAACCGGTTAATGGCGTCTTGAACGGCGACTTCCAACTGTCGGCCCGAGACCAGGCTTTCCGGGTTGTGGGGGCGTTCACCAACGGGCCGGAAATCGCTGCGTTCCACCAGTTCATCGAACCCGGCATGCTGGCTCTGGTGGCGCCGATAGTTGTAGCGGATTCGATTCTTGCACATGTTCGAGGCGATTCGAAACAGCCAGGTCAGAAGGCTGCTCTCGCCACGGAAATTGGCGATGAACCGGAAGGCCGCCAGGAAGACCTCCTGAGCGATCTCCGCCGCTTCGTCCTTGTTGCCAAGCATGCGATAACAGAAGCGAAACACCCGCTGCTGATGGGCCTGGACCAATTCCCGAAACGCTCGTTGTTCACCCCGTTGCAGGCGCTCCAAAAGCCGTTTGTCTTCCTGTTGATCCATGCGTTGCGAAGTCCCTTTCGCCGGCCAAAACGGGACCCCAAACTGCCTGGCCCCGCAAACTCGCGTCTTTCTTGATTAGTAGAGCATGCGAACGTAGACTTGCAAGCGGAATCAGGCAGGGTATTCCAGATGCAGATGACGTTAGCGCTCTATATTCGGCTGGCACGCACCCTTGAGGGGCGCGAAGTCTCCCACGTGGAGCTTGGCGAAAAGCCTCTGGTGGTCTTGCGATCTCTGGACCGCCTTCTGGTCGCCATGGAAGAGCAGGCCGAATTGCTGCGCATCCACGAAGCAGCTCCCCCCGAATTGCCGACGTTGGAGGGGGAACCCACCGGCGAAACCCTGACCGGCGAAGTCATCCAGGAGATCGTTGCGCCTCCCGATGAGTCCCCCGGGCAATGGACCCGGGAATACGACCTGCTGTACGAAGATGTGATGTGGCTTTTCCGAATGCAGGACTCCGCAGGCGCACTCTCGTCGGTCAGCCGATTGTTGGATGTCGCAGCGACCACCAAAGAACTGCGGCAGTTCCTGGAGTTGAATGAATCCAAGCTGGTGTCTGCCTACGAACGGGCACTGGGTCCCTTTGATCGCCCCATCTTCTGCCCGGCGGTCAGCCTGGCCGAGCACTATTTCTATAACCAGGATGAAGCCGAGTTGGTTCTGGAGGCGGTCCGGGTCTCCAACTGCATTCGGCAGGTCCTGGAGCAGAGCCCCGTGGGAAGACTTCAGACCCTCAGTCTGCTCTATCGCTTCCGAAATGAACGTATCTTAGTTGTGGAAGGGATGGAGTTGCCCACAGCGGTACCTGGGGGTTAAACAGGTCCGCTCTGGCCGTCGATCATCCCGTTGGGCGGCCATATCGAACCTGTTTTGGCAGC
>CAYTWV010000313.1:0-5718 GCA_964442235.1 uncultured Myxococcales bacterium
AAGGCCGAAGCCGCCCGAGAGAAAGCCGCCAAGGCCGAAACCGAAAGACCCGTCGCGGTAGCCAAGGCCGAGTCCAAGGGAGCCAGACTTGTGGCCGTTGAGTTCGATGAACGTGACGGTGCCTCGCTGGTCCAACTGAAACTGGACGGCTCGACCCCCTATCGCCTGGTCAAAAAGAGTTCTACCGAGTACGAACTGCTGCTGCCCTCCACCCAGATTCCCTCCATGCTGGAGCGAACCCTGGACACCTCGGAGTTCAACGGCCCCGTCGTCTCCGTCTCGTCGTACCGTGCCGCTTCCGACCCCAACACCACCGTGGTGGCCGTGCAACTGCGCTCGGCTGCTCCGCACGAAGTACAGACTTCCGACGGTGGCCTCGTCTGGCGCTTCGAAGGCGCTGGCCGCAAGGGCGAAGCCGTGGCCCAGGCCGACAAGGGTGCCAAAGGCCGCAAGCCCGTGGGCGTCTACCCCGAAGGTGTTGGCGCCGGCGGGAGCCAGGATACCGGAGTCCCCTCCAGCATGCCCGTGGGTGGCGGCGCCGGAGGACTCTCCATCTCGGCCACAGGCGATTCCGCTTTTGCCGTCTTGAATCCCAAACCCGGCAAAAAGAAGAAGAAGTACTCCGGAAAACGCATCAACCTCTCGATTAAAGACGCCGATATCCAGCACGTCCTGGCCTTCCTGGCCCGCGTCGGTGGCGTCAATATCGTCACCAGCGACAAGGTCAAAGGCAAAGTCTCCTTCTATCTGGAAGACGTTCCGTGGGACCTGGCTCTGGACATGATTCTGAAGTCCAGTGGCCTGGACTATGTGCGGGAGCAGGGCATCATCCGAGTGGCCCCCGTGGGCGATATCCAGAAAGAGTACGAACTGGAACTCGAGAAGAAGAAGAAGATGGCCGAACTGAAGCAGCTTCAGGTCAAACTGATCCCGGTCAATTACGCCAGCGCCGAAAACCTGGTGGACCAGATCAAAGGCATCCTCAGCCCCAAGGGCTCGGTCAGCGTGGACAAGCGCACCAACACCCTCATCGTCAAAGACATTGAGGAACACGTGACGGCCATCGAGGACCTGGTCCGCCGCTTGGACGCCCAGACGCCTCAGGTGCTGATTGAAGCACGAATTGTGGAAGCCAGCAGAGAGTACAGCCGCGACCTGGGTATCCAGTGGGGCGGTTATGCGGCCATGTCGCCCACTCTGGGCAACTCGACGGGCCTTATCTTCCCTGCTTCCGTCGGCCTGGCCGGCGGTGCCTCCGATGCGGCTTCTACGGCAGCGGGTCTTTTCACCCCGGCCAACCCGAACTTCGCCGTCAACCTGCCCGCCGCTACCGGCCAGGGCGCAGGCGGTGCCCTCGGCTTGACGTTGGGCAGTATCGGCGGAGCCGCCAACCTGGCCATCCGTCTCTCGGCGGCCGAATCCGAAGGCTCGGTGAAGATCATCTCGGCACCGAAAATCTCCACCTTGGACAATTCGGAAGCCACCATCCAGCAGGGCATCTCGTTCCCGGTCAGCGTCGTTTCGGCCCAGGGCGTGAACACCCAGTTCTTTGATGCACAACTTCAGATGAAGGTGACGCCGCATGTGACCCAGGACGGCAACATCATGCTGAAGATCCAGATCACCAAGAATGAGCCGGACTTCTCGCAGACGGGCGCCAACGGCAACCCGACCATCCGTCGTAAAGAAGCCACAACGACCCTGCTCTTGAAAGACGGCGATACCACCGTGATCGGCGGCATCTACACCCGTAACACGTCGTGGGGCAACAAGAAGGTCCCGTTCCTGGCCGACCTGCCGCTGATTGGACCGCTCTTCCGGTCCAGCAACGAGAAGGACTCTCGCTCGGAACTGCTGATCTTCGTAACGCCCAGAATTGTCAATCGCCAGGCCGCCAAGGTGCGCACCGAGGCTGACTAGCCATGAGTCGATTCGCCTTCACCATCGCCGGCGAGGCCCATGGCCCCGGGCTGGTGGGCATTTTGACAGGCTTGCCCCGCAATCTATCCGTGAATCTCCCCGAACTTCAGGAACTTCTGAGCCGGCGACGAACTCTCGCCGGCCGAGGGCCTCGCTCCAGTTTCGAGGACGCTCAGGTCGTCTGGATTGCCGGGGTAGACGCCAGCGGGATGACCACCGGTGGCCCCGTGGCCTTTCTCCTCCCAAACAAGGATGCTTCGGGGACACACTCGTCACACGGAGCGGCCGTCCCCATCCAGTTTCCACGCCCGGGTCACGCCGATGCTTCAGGATCCGCCCGATGGGGACTGAGCGACGCAACCCCCGTGGCCGAACTGGCCAGCGGTCGGCTTACTGCTGCCTATTGTGTGATGGGCCACGTTTGTATGGCCCTTTTGGCCCAGACAGGCATCGCCACCCTTTCGCATGTGACCCAGCTTGGCCGCATCAAGTGCCGCCGACGGGCCTGGCTGGGCAACGGAAACCTTAAGGTGCACGCGGCACGCATCGCCGCCACCTCGTGCCTGACTTTGGCCCAGCGGGATTCCGACGCCATGGAACAGGCCATTGCCCAGGCCGCCGAGGCGGGCGACTCTCTGGGTGGCCAGATTGAAGTGGTAGCCAGCCCCATGCCTGCAGGACTTGGGGTGGTACAGCCGCTTCCCCATCGGCTGGATGCTCGGATTGCGGAACTGGTCATGGGGATCCCAGGAATCAAAGCCGTGGAAATCGGCAACCTGGTGGGCTTCAGCCAACTGCCGGGCTCGAAGTATCACGATGCCTTTGCCCAGGACGGATCCCGGAAATCCAACAACGCCGGCGGACTGGAAGGCGGCATGACCAATGGGCTGCCTCTGGTCGTGCGGGCCTGGGTGAAACCCCTCCCTACGTTAAGAAACCCCCTGGAGAGCGTCTCTCTGGTGGACGGATGCGCCGGTTCGGCCGCGGTGGTTCGAAGTGATGTCTCTGCCGTGGGCCCCACGGCGCTTGCGGCCGAAGCGCTGGTCCGTGTGGCGCTGGTCGAAGCCCTGCTGGCCGACGGCTTGTTCCCTCCGACTCTGGGGGAAGATGCGGGCCCACGACACCGGAGAAAGCCGTGAACGACCATCTCCACAGACAGGCCGAATCCTCGGCCCCCAGACCGCTGCTGCTGACGGGAATGCCCGGTGCGGGAAAGACCTTGACGGCCCATTGGTTGGCCCAGTTGTTGTCCGTTGACGTCGTTGACCTGGACGAACTGTTCCTTAAAGAATATGGCCGCACGCCGGCCGAAACGTTGCTCTCTTCGGGGGAGGGCCAATTTCGGCCCATGGAGAGAGAGCTGCTGAGCAAGGTGCTGGATACGCCCAATCCCCCATCGGTGATAGCCTGTGGCGGTGGGACCTTGGCCGACCAGGCCTTTTTGAACCGCGTACGACCCAAGGCCAACGTGGTCTTCCTGCGTTGCAGCCTGGAAGAACTGGAGCGTCGGCTGGGCGACACGCGCAGTCGTCCCCTGTTGAATCAGGGGCCTTTGCCGCAGCGGTTGACCGAGTTGTGGGCCCAACGAGAGCCGTTCTACCGCCAGGCCGACCTTGAACTGGAGGTTACCGGCCTGAGTCCTGCCGACGTGGCATGGAACGTGGCGGCCGGTTTTGGGCTGATTGCCCCGCCGGAAGTCCAACATCAGCAACTTCAGCCCATGCTCTGGTACCGCACGCTTCAGGGCATCTCAATGGTGCGCGTCTGCCGTCGATTTGACGTGGCCAAAGCCGCTGCCTGGCTGGACAGTCTGTTGCCAGGCAAACACCGTGTGCTGGTGCTGGACCAGGGCATCCCTGAATCCATGAGCCAGGACCTGGTCTCCGCCTGTTCTGCCGATGCCGTGATCCACCTGGAAGGAGGTGAATCCTCCAAATCCCTGGACCGGCTGCCATCCTATCTGCTGGCCCTGAAGAACGCCGGCGCCCATCGGGGCTCCGTGGCCATTCTAGCCGGTGGCGGAAGCCTGCTGGATGCCATGGGAACTGCCTGTGCCATCTATATGCGTGGCATCCCTACGGTCCTGATTCCCACGACCCTATTGGCGGCCGTGGATGCCTCCATCGGGGGTAAAACGGCCATGGACGTGGGGGACGCCAAGAACCTTTGCGGTGTCTTCCATCCGCCCCTGGGGGTGGCCGTGTTCACCCAGTGGTTGACCGACGCCGATGCCGCGGCATGTAAAGCGGGCGCAGCCGAGATGCTGAAGGCCGCTATGCTGACTGGCGATTTGATGTTGGCGGATATGGCCGCCAACTGGGCCCAGGCGGGAATCAGCCATGCCGCCGTGCACGCAGCCATTTTGGCGAAGCTGGCGATCTTGGACGGCGATGTTCAAGAGAAGGCCGGCCAACGAATTCTGTTGAACCTGGGGCATACCTTTGGGCACGCCCTGGAAGCGGCCCTGGGCTATTCACTCTCTCATGGTGAGTGTGTGGGAGCAGGGCTTGTGGTTGCGGCCCGCATGTCCAGAGCGCTGGGCCTGTGTGCTTCCCAGACCGCAGCACAATTCGAATCGCTGGCGGTCAAAGCGGGTTTCTGGCCCTTGGCCGAACTGCCGCCATTGGAGCAACTCATGGCGTGCATGGTCGCTGACAAAAAGCAGGAGTCAAACTCCCTTGTGTGGGTCCTGTTGCGGGACTGGGGCCTCCCCATCCTGCACAAGATTCCAAAGGGGGATGTCGAAAATTTGCTGAGGCACCTTCTTGAACCTATAGTTGCGAAGGATGCCAGCGGGGTGGAGCATGAACTCTAAGATCCTGATTGCTTTGTTTTCGGTTGTGGCCGTCTCGGCTTGTGTCGCAGAGGACCCCGGATCGATGTTTGTCCAGGGAAGTCAGCGCATCACCAGGCAGCAGCAGTGTGCACCGCAGGCCGCCGGAGGTGGCAGCCAGCAGGTCTTTGTCACCATGGGCACGTTGGATCTGCTGCAGACCAACCGCTATATCGCCCATTTGGTGGTGGGCTCTCGACTGCCCAACATCAACTCGGCCACCGGCAAAGAAGCTGCCGACCTGCAGATCGAAGTGAATGAAATCACCATCACCGGTGCCTGGGTTACCTACCGGGTCGAGGATGACTCCCTCAAGGGGCCCTACTTCGGCAATACGCCGGTGGACCTGGATGGCGATGGCGAAGAAGATTTGCCGGCCAACCTGCGCTTGCCTGAATCCGTCTTTGTGCCGACGTCGGGCTTCTTGCCCAACGCCAACAACGCCGTGGTCAGCTTGGAAGTCATCCCACCGCCCGTTGGGTTGGCCCTGGATGTCGACATGGCCTTCGACAAACTCTATTCCGCAGGCATCATCAGTGCCGAAATCGTCATGGAAGGCTATATGACCGATGGCACCGAAGTGCACTCGACGCCCTTCACCTTCCCCATTAAGGTCTGCCGTGGCTGCCTGGTGGCCTACAACATGGATCCGCCCGAGTGCTGCACCTTCCTGACCCAGCCGACGTACGTGCCCTGCTTCCCTGGCCAGGACGAGTCTTCACCCTGCACCGTGGCGTGTGACGTGCTTCGGAACGTTGTCCGAGAAGACCAGAAGCGGGCGATGCTGCTGGGCGAGATCGACAGTCTGGCCACCGTTCTGCCGGCCGTCGAGTAGTCTTCACCTTTCCCACGAATCCCGAGATCACCGCTTGAAACCTAGAATTCCCTTGACATATCTACCTTCCTGGCCCATAGACTCGCCCCGTGTTATCTCGGGGCGTTTGGCTCAGATGGATAGAGCGTCG
>CAYTWV010000314.1:0-2847 GCA_964442235.1 uncultured Myxococcales bacterium
GGAGAGGGTCTGAAGGGGGTTACCACAACTCTTCTTCAAGCCAGGACCGAACCATGGAACTGCTAAGCAGGTCCCAGTGATTGGACAACGAGAAGTGCTCGGAGGCAGCGACGGTGGTAAGCATCGTTTCATCTTGGGCGCTGGCTTCGAATACCATGGCGTCGGAGGGTCCGGTGTATTCCTAAGGCGTCACGCCCACGGTTTGCAGACCGCCCGAGGCGATTCGGCAGGGCAGGTCCACGGGCGTTTTGCCGGCACGCAGGTGCTCCATGAAGTTGCCCGACAGGTTGATGGCTTCGGTGATGCCAAGGCTGTGGGAGACAAATCCGGTACCGCCATAATAGGTGGTGTAATAGTCCTGTTCGACCATGCCCACGGCGTATTCCTCGTCCCAGGCCACGGTCAACTGCAACACGCCGTCGAAGGCGCCGCCGTAAATGCTGTCTTCCAGAATGTCCTTCCACTGGCCCCACTGCAGAATCTTGTCCCACGGTGAAGGCATATAAAGGCCCAGCAGGTCTGCGGGATAGGCAAATGCGGGGTGCCGGAACGTGAAATCCAGGCCTCCCATGGGCACGGCAATCAAGTTCAGCGACTGCATGTCGTTCTGGTAGGTCAGTCCGTTTTCGGCCATGAAATTTGTGGCGTAGGCCAGGGCAACAATGCCGCCCTTGGAATGGGCAACCACGTGGATCTTCTGCAGCCCCGTCAGCACCCGAATCCGATAGAGCGCCGCTGCCAACTGAACGGCCTGATTGTGGTTGTCACCGAAGGGGTGGGGGAAGGTCACGGCAAAAACGCACCGGCCCTCTTCGATCCACTTCGAGGCCAGACCCCCTTCCAACATGTCCGGGTCGACAAAGGACTGGTTGGCATTGCTGCCTGCACCGTGGACCAGCAGCACCGCGCTCTGGGCGTCGCCGCAGCCGGGCCCCACATGCAGCACAACCGAACCCGAGTTGGGGGCATTTTTGCCGTCAAACCAGCCCGCTACAACGGCGTCATTCTGTTTGGTCTTTTCCGTGAACTTTTCGCCGGAAAGAGCGGAGTGGGTGAATTCCAGCAATTCGATGCTCTGCCACGGCTCGGTCGTCGGGCGCTGTTTGGTGGTCAAGTCGTCCACCGGAGGTTCCATTTCCACCACGTCGTCCACCTGATCGGTCGGAAAGTTGTCGGGCTGTGACGCGTCGTTTGACGCATCGTCCAGTGCGTCAGAGAGTGCGTCATTCTGCAACTGGTCATCCTGAAGGTCGGCCAGTTGGTCTTCAATCTGCAGGTCGGGGACAAGCGTCTGGTCGCCGGTCGCAACGTCGTTGGCGTCGGCTACAACGGTGTCGTCCAAGGGTTTCATTTCCGGGTCCGTAGTCTCTGAGGGAAGCTGATCCAGCTTCGGGACATCCTCCCAAGGAACCTCCAGATCCGCCTGACCGGCCGTGTCGGGGTCCTCGTAGGTGACGGGGCTGGAACTGCATGCAACCATCAACATCAGCAAACTGGCGGAGGCCAAGAATCTCATCGTCTACCTCGTTTCTACGGTGGAAGCCTGACTGCGAGGAGCAAGCCACTGGGCAACGCCCTTCCAAACCTGACTGAACGATCCTTGGCCCACAGAGAGTCCGATGTGGCCCATCTCCAAAACCCTGGATTCCACATCACGCCCCTCGCCCAGCCACTGGTGCAGTGCCAGGCTGCTGTCCGGAGGGATGATGTGGTCCGTCGAGGCAATGATGCTAAGCACCGAGGCCGTGATGGCGTCGTGGCGAATGGTGACGCCAGCGATGGCCAGTTGGTCGTTCATCAGAGCATTTCGCTGGAAACAGTCCCGCGTCCAGTCTCGGAAAGCCTCGCCGGGCACCGAGACATTGTCGTTGGCCCACTTCGACAGAGCGTTATAAAAACGGACCACGCCTTTGGCCTGGGCTCGCAGGGTCTCGACTTTGGCGACCTCTTCGGGCGATGCGCCCTCTTTGGCCTTGGGCGGCGACTGGGGAAGCGCCATAAATCCTTGGGCCTGCTTCACCATCCACGTCGGTTGCAACATCGTGAATGCGGATTGCAGAATCGACGGCGGAATCAGCCGATACGCCTCTACCATGGTGTCCAAGGGCATCTTCTTGCCCTGGGCCCACAACGACAACAGGCCGCATTTCGAGAAATCCACGGGCGTGGCCAGCAACACCACGTTCTTTACACGCTTGGGGGCAAAACCCGCATACGCAAGCGCCATGGTGCCGCCCATGCAGTATCCAATCAGCGAGACCGGTTCGCCGCCGTGCCTGGCAGAAATGGCCCTGACCGCATGGTGCACTCGCTTCGCCAGATAGTCATCCATGCCGGCCATGGCGTCTTCCGGCCCGGGAGTACCCCAGTCCAGCATGTACACGTCGAATCCCTTGCCCAGCAGGTAGCTGACCACGCTGCGTTCGGGTATCAGATCCAGAATATAGTGGCGGTTCACCAGCGAAGGGATGAACAGAATGGGGACTGCGTACCGCACGGGGACCGTAGGCACATACGCCAGCAGTCGGCTTCGCCCATAAGTTGCCAAGACCGAATGGGGCGTCACCCCAACGGCAGGGGGACGAAACCGTTCGGGCGCCACTTTCCACCAGATATTCCTCAGCAAATCTTCCATCGTTGCCCCATATTCTTACTCAAACAATTCCGTCGCCGCCTGCCCTACGAAGCCTTGGCGACTTGTCCTCCGTAGCCTTGGCGAAGGATGAAGTAGGGTCGCCGAATCCCCGGGGGCCCACTCCCTCACGGTCGTGGCACAGACACAGCCGCCCCAGAGCCCTAACCCTTGGGAGCCTTGGGTTTCGCCTCAGCTTTTGGCTTAGCCGGAGC
>CAYTWV010000314.1:2947-5716 GCA_964442235.1 uncultured Myxococcales bacterium
AGCCCTAACCCTTGGGAGCCTTGGGTTTCGCCTCAGCTTTTGGCTTAGCCGGAGCCTTAGGGGCCGCCGGAGCTTTGGGTTTGGCCGGAGCCTTGGGGGTCGCCGGTTCCTTGGGGTCAGCAGGGGCCGTGGGGGCGACCGGGGCGATGACGGGCTTAGCCGCTCGCTCCAACTCGACGCGGGCCTGGGCCGCCAGCAATCCAGCCATCTTGTCCAACTTGTCCGAGAGGGCCTCGATGTGCTCTTGGGTATCCAGAACCGAAGACTCCAGCTTGCGCACGGCGTAAAGCGTCTCTTCCAAATCCTTTCGAGTGGGCATCCGCATGGACTCCAGCGCCCGCTCGAAGGACTTGTCGACCACCATCTTAAAGATCGAGCTGCCTTCCATCATCTTGCCCATGGAAGCCAGGAAGGTCTCGTTCCGGACCAGATAGTCCATGAAGCCCGAGAACATCTTTTCCCACTGCTTGTAGAGCATTTCCGTCGTTGCGTTCAACATGGGTCTCTCCATCCGGTTATTTGAAACTAAGCCTGAAACCGCTTCTTTAACTCGTTTTTCAAAATCTTACCCGCTGCATTCATGGGCAACATCGATTCCACGTACACTTCCCGTGGTACCTTGTACCGAGCCAAACGCTGCGCCACGTAGTTGACCAACTCTTCGGAACTGGGCGTACGACCCGGGTAGGGGATGACAAACCCAACGGGAATCTCGCCCCAAAGTTCGTGAGAACGGCCCACCACGGCCGCAATGGCCACGTCGGGATGGTTGCACAGAACCTGCTCAATCTCGCCGGGGTAGACGTTCTCCCCGCCCGAGATGATCATCTCCTTTTTACGCCCAGCGATGTACAAATAGCCATCGCTATCAAAATAGCCCAGGTCGCCCGTGGAAAGCCAGCCGTCCTTGAGTACGGCAGCGGTCTCTTCGGCCAGGCCCCAGTAGCCTTTCATGATATTGGGGCCCGCAACCAGGATTTCGCCCACGTCGCCTACCTGACACTCCTGCCCGTCTTCCCGGACGATTCGAACTTCGGTATACAGGCAAGGTCTGCCCACGGATCCGGGCTTGCGCCGGTCGTCGCCGGGACCCATGCCCGAAACCCCCGGGCTGGATTCGGTCAGCCCGTATCCCTGCCGCATTTCAAAACCCAACTCGTGATAGGCGTTCATCAGCGCTTCAGGCAGGGGGGCCCCGCCGGAAATCAGGACGGCCAGACTCTTCAGGTTGCGAGTCTTGAAGTCCGGATGTTCCAGCAGCATCTGGTAGACCGTGGGCACGGCCATAATGCCATGCGCTTTGTGCTCTTCGACCAGTTTAAGAACCTCGGCGGGGTCAAACTTGGGTACCAGAATGACGGTTCCGCCCGCATGAAGAATGGGCGTCACCGAGCCGTTCAGGCCCCCCACATGGAACAGGGGCAGGACCACCAGTGAGACCACGTCGGGGCTGATGCCCAGGGCCCAACCGTTGACCGACTGGAAGAAACAATTGTCGTGAGTCAGCATGACCCCTTTGGGTTTGCCCGTGGTTCCCGATGTGTACATCAGCAGCACGACGTCGTCGCCACCCACATCTCGGTCCAACGTCTCTGCAGCGCTGCCCGAATCCAGCAGTTGGCTGTAGACGGGGCGGTCTTCCATGGGCGGCAGGGCCGCTTCGGCAGCACCGCCAAACAGCGGGGTGCGGACCAGAAGTTCCAACGAGGGGACACTCTGTTTCAGTGCATCGGCCTGCACGGACAACATGGGCTCGTACAGCAGCACGCGGGCCTGACAATCGTTCAGGACGAAGCCCAGTTCTTCGGCCGAAAGGCGCCAATTCAGGGGCACGGCAACCATACCCACTTTGGCGCAGGCAAAAAACGCTTCGACGTACTCGATGCTGTTGAACAGCAGCAGGGCCACTCGGTCGCCCCGAACAAAGCCTCTTGCCAGAAGTGACGAGGCCAGGCGGTTCACCCGTTCGTCCAGTTGACGATAACCAACCGACCGACCGACCACCACCAAAGCAGTCTTGTCCCGGTATATCTGTCCGTTTCGAGTTGTCCACAAGCCGATGTTCACGTGCATGTCTGCCTCCGGAGGCCAAAGAGTGTGCCGCGATGCGGCGTGCGGGTCAATGGTGACAGCGCATGGGCTTGCTGCCACCGCCATCCGTCTATTCGGTCATAAAGTCGGCGACCTTGGGCCAGACCTCGGTGAAGGCTTTGCCACCCACACTCACGCCGATATGACCCGCTTCACAGGTCACAGGGCGTTTGTCGGCAGAACCCACCAGATCCAGCACGGCCAGGGCACATTCGGGGGGAACGATGGTGTCTTTGGTCGCCGTGACCACCATCAGGGGGCAAGTCAATCCGGCAAGGTCCACCACTTTGCCATTCACTCGGTAGGTCTTGTTGACCAGACCGTTTTCCTGGTACCACCCCTTGATGTACTCCCGATAGAAGCCGCCAGGGTAGGGCACGTTGTCGTTGGCCCATTTTTCGAGTGCCACAAAAAACTTAAAGAATTCGGGACGTTCGGTAGCCTGCAAGGCCGACGAGAGTTTGTTCACCTGGGCAGAAAAGTTCATAGCCCAGAACGAACTCTGCATGGCCTCGGGCGGCAAGTTTCCGTACGCATCCATCAACGCGTCCACAGGGAAATGTTCGGGCGTGGTCCAGGCCTGGAACACTCCGCCCTTGCTGAAGTCGACCGGCGCTGCCAACAGCACCAGTTTGCTGACTTGCTCGGGGTGCAACGTCGTGTAGACCGCTGCCATGG
>CAYTWV010000315.1:0-5683 GCA_964442235.1 uncultured Myxococcales bacterium
TCCGAACCGCATCCGCCAGCCGAAAGGGCTAAGATAAAGGCGGTCAGCAGGGTAAAACCGAAAGTCGTGTTGCGAACCATAGAGAGCCTCCGTGATATGCGGACGGGCGATGGCCCGAGGCGTGCCCTTACATCTACCCGGTTTGACTCTGGGGCGCAATCTCTAGAGTGCTTGAATGCTTGGATTCAAGCCATTATTGTCGCGGGCGATTCCTTGGGGGTGCAACGATGGCGACGTGGAGAAGAGAAGAGTTCAAGACCGGCCAGGGGGCGATTTCCTATCTGATTTGGGATAGGGCCGGTCCGGCGGCTCCCTGGGTCCACTTCGCACACGCCAACGGATTCAACGCACAGACCTATGTTCGGTTGTTGGAGCCTCTGTCTGACCGATTGAACCTCGTCGCTTGGGATGCCCGTGGCCACGGCCAGACGACTCTGCTGGCCAATCCCGAGCAGATGATGGAGCTGGGGTGGGGCCTGTATGAGCAGGATCTGCGAGGGTTCCTGGCGTATCTGAACCGGCCTATACTGCTTGCAGGCCACTCTCTGGGGTCGGTCGTCTCGTTGCTGGTCGCTTCCAAGTCTCCGGAGGTGGCCAAAGGGCTGTTCCTGGTAGATCCCGTCATCCTGCCGCCGGGCACAAACATCATGTGGGGATTTGCCAAGTTCCTGGGCAGGAACAGGGAATTCGGGCTAGTCAAAAAGGCCCAAAAGCGGCGCCGCCAGTTCGAGAGCAGGCAAGCCATCATCGACAGTTATCGGGGCCGGGGAGGGTTCAAGACCTGGATGTGTGGCGGCTGCCTGGAAGGGTACGTGGAAGGGGGAACTCGTGATCTTCCCGACGGGTCCGTGGAACTGACGTGTGATCCCAAGTGGGAGAGTGCGACGTTCTCGCAGATGTCCGAGTGGGGATGGCGAGCCCTGATGAAGACCGTGATCCCGGTGACGATTCTGTATGGGGCTCAGTCGGATACCTTCCTGTCCAAGACCGCCAAGGCGACCAGACAGTTGGCGCCCCGAATTCGGTTGATTTCCGTCCCGGACAGCAGCCATTTTGTACCCATGGAAGAGCCCGAGCTAGTCGGGCAGGCGCTTCAGAGGATGGCCTTGGGGGAGGGTTAGACGTTCGATTCCAGGCTCGGGCTACGGCACCGTTTGCCGCTATATTGGGTCCGGGCTGTTGAAACGTCAGGCCCCCTCAGATTGAATTCTTAAGTAACAGTTTTCGGGCCACGGCCGCCACGGGTGTTCGAACATCAAGAGCACTAACCAGAAGTTTCCATTCCGTTGGGCCCAACTTCTGACACAAGGCAGCGGCGATCTCCAGCGGGGTTGCGGGATTGCGAACCAGATTGAACACCACGGTGCGAGAGTTCATCCAGCTTCGATTCTGCACAATGTGACGAATGGCCTCGGGGGCAAGCCCGGGAAGCATCGTATACTCTTCCAGTTCATCCAGGCCAATCTCGGGGTTCAAAATGACCATCGTGTGGAGCGCTTTCTCGGGGTCGTTAATCAGAGCCTTGCGGGCGCCACGCCCTCCTTTTCGCGCCACGTGCCGTTTCTCGTCCAACGTCAGCGAGGCGATTTTGGCTCTTAGTTCCGGCGAGTCGTTCTGCCCGGGCGGTGGCTTGCCGCCAGGTCGAGGGGTGTCCCGTGGTTGTGTCCGGGGCGCAGCCGTCGAAGGGGCCACGAACGTCGGACCTGTGCCTGGCGTGGATGAAAATGCCGGCCCGGTCTTCTCAGGTGCAGCAAACTCGGAACTGTTCTCCAGAATCAGCCCGACAGGCCAACTTCCGGAGGATTGGAATGCTGCGGCGCCCGAGCCTGTGCGTTGGCTCCAGTCGTTGGCCCAGGCAGTTCCGGTGGTGCTGGACTCTTTACTCCATTCTCCGCTTCTATGAGATTCGGCAAGTGGGCTGAAGAGTAACTCTGGCGAGGTGTGTTCTGCCTGTGGATTCAAGAACCCGGACTCCGAGGCCTCTGAATCCGCCAGGGATGAACTATCCGACGCACCCCCGAGTTCAGGGCTTGTGGAAACCTCATCTTCGGTGTGTTCTTCGACCAGGACCGAAAATTCCTTACTGCCTCCGCTTTTACGGTCGGGAGCCTGGGGCTTGTCAAAGGCCAGAAGGGTCTTCAACCACGGGATGCTGGGCACTGGCGTTAACTCCACCAGGAAGGCCTGCGGCCCCATCAGCCGAATCACTCGGCCGGTCCAATAGACCTCGAAGCCCCCGGGCAGCAAAACCCGAAGTTTAACATCAGAGAAGAACGCAGGAGCAGCATCGCACGATGCAGGACACACGCCGTGGGAAATGTACTGGTCCAGGGTAGTGGAGAGCAGTCCAGGGGGTGTCAGGTCCAGGTCTACGGTAATCATGTGGCACCTTTTTGCTTGGCCCGAATCACTGACGCCCCCAAGTAGACCATGCTTCGGTGTGTCGGTCAACAACCCTGCCGGAACCGACCGGCGATCCTATCGACACAACCAGCCAGCCCGTGTAATGTTGTGCCTACCGATAGGTCCAGGCCAGTCACGACGGCGGAATTCCGTCGTCTTTCTTTTCACAATTCCGCAGGAGGGGCGATGAAGACACGAGTCACCGAGTTGTTTGGCATCCGACATCCCATCGTCCTTTCGGGGATGAGTTGGGTCAGTGTTGCGGAAATGGTAGCGGCCGTTGCCAACGCCGGAGGGCTGGGAATTCTGGCGACGGGTTCGCTCAGCCCCGATGCGACCCGCCAGGCCATTCGGCGAATCCGGGAACTGACCGACAAGCCCTTTGGCGGGAATTGTGTGCTCTACTTCCCTGGTGGCAAAGAAAACGCCCGAGTGTTGCTGGACGAGAAGGTACCCATCATCAACTACGCCATGGGTAAGGGCGACTGGATTGTCAAAGAAGCCCACGCTTACGGCGGCAAAGTGATCGGCACAGTGACCACCGTAAAACACGCCAAGCAGGCGGAAGCCTACGGGACCGACGCATTGTTGGTTACGGGCCACGAAGCGGCGGGCCATGGTGGAGAGATCACGACCTTTGTGTTGGTGCCTTCCATTGCTCAGGCCGTGAAGATTCCGGTGATTGCCGCTGGAGGTATCGCCGATGGTCGTGGTGTGGCGGCTGCTTTGGCTTTGGGAGCCGAAGGTGTGGCCATGGGCACGCGGTTCATGGCCACCTTGGAGAGCCCGGTCCACCAGGAGTGCAAACAGGCAGCGATCATCAAGGGCATGGAGGACACGGTCCACACGGTTCGATTTGATGGACAACCGTGCCGCATTCTGGTCTCACCGGGGTCTAAACGGGCCATTCGAAGGGGTTTGGCGCTGGTGCCCGCATTCTTCAACAGTCAGGAAATCGCCCGTATGCTGGGCGTGAAGTGGCTGAAACTGGCTGTGGGGATCGCCCTGTCCGGTTGGAAGACCCTGCGCCAGATGGCCTTTCTTGCCAACGCCTTCAAAGCATTCCGGCTGGCCACTCAAGAGGGCGATTTGAAGAAGGGAGTTCTGCCGTTGGGGCAGGTCACGGAACTGGTGACCGAAACGCCGTCCGTTACGGTGCTGTTGGAGCGCATCGTGGTGGAAGCCGAGCAGGTTTATGGGAAGATGGGCAGGGCCTTCGAAAAAACAGGTCCGCTCTGACCGTCGATCATCCCCCTGGGCTGCGTTGGCCTTTGGTCGGGGTGCTCAGCGTGCAAAGCACGCCTCCGCTCCCGCCCAGCAGGCCGCCTTGCCCAGGGGCGCTCGCCGGCCATATCGGACCTGTTTTGGCCCAGACCCCTGGCGCGGCAGCGGTCCCACATTGTTACGAAGAGGTTCTATTTCTTGGGTTCGGCGGGCTTCGGGTCGGCGGGTTTGGGCTCGGGTTTAGGCTCCGGGACCGGGACCGGCGGGTTCACCGGCGGGACGGGATCCGGGTTGCAGCCTGCCAGACAGCTATCCAGGCATTTTGCATAGTCTTCGGCCAGACCGGCGCTGCATTTGGTCACGCAGTTCCCGGGACAATCGGCGTACGACGCAAAAGGAAGCGCACACCAGAACACCAGCACCAGCGCAGAAGCGAACTTCTTCATGGCAGACCTCCAGAGCGGTGAATAGGAACATTGAGCCGGTCCAGGGTACGCCTCCCCCGGGTGCTTGTAAAGGGGGGGCATATTTCCGGCACTCCAACTTGAAATGGATCTTTGGCTGCGTACACTGCTCCAGTTACTGGTGTTTCACCGGTATTTCTTGATTGGACCTGGGGGATGGGGGTGCAAGATGAGGAGCATACTTTTTGCCGGTTTGATCTTGGTTGTAGCGGGTCTGGTGGCCTCTTGTGAGCAGCAGTCCTGTGGGTGTGGAGGGGTGACGGATACCTACGTGCCTGACCAGAACAACGAGGACATGGCCACCGATGTAGCCCCGGACGATACGTTGGTTGTCGATTTTTCGCCCCAGGAAACTGAGGTGGGCCCAGAGCCTGTCGCCTGCATCACCGTTGAACCAAGCCAGGTGATCTTTGCGAAGGGCCCGGCTGGGGAAAGTCGGACCTATCCCGTAACGGTCGGTCCCTGTCCCACCTCAACCATCCCTTTGCAAATCCAGTCCATTGAATTGGAGGGCGATGAGGCGCTTCTGGCGGCCTTCGCTTTGGATTTGAGAGGGTTGGGCTCTCAGCAGTTGCCGCTGGTTATTCCGTTGGGTGAAACGGTCACGTTCGGAGTGGTCTTCACCCCTTTAGATGACGTGCTTTTCCCGGAGACCGGGCTGGGTTCGGTCCAGGTTGTCATCGCCAGTAATAGTTCCGAACCTCTCACAACGGTGGATGTGCAGTGGGTCACAGCCGAACCCGGTTGTCCCAAGCCCGTGATTCAGTGCACGGAAGGCGCCGATGTGGTCCCCCAGACCGTACTTCACCTTGTGGGAAGTCAGAGTCTCGCCTATGGCGCCGCCATCAATAAGTGGGAGTGGACCGTGGTTCAGCCTGCGATGTCTTCCTCGGTTTTTATTCCCAGCAGCAATTTTCCCGATCCCTCCTTCGAAGTAAATGCTGCCGGTATCTATGAGTTCCAGCTTGATGTCTGGGATTCCGTGGGCAACAGGTCTTGTATGCCGGCAGTGTACGAGGTCATGGTTACGCCCGACGAGGGGATCCGAGTCGAGTTGTTCTGGCAAACTCCCGGTGACGCCGATGAGACTGATACCGGGCCCCTGGCTGGCGCCGACGTCGACTTGCACTTTGCCCATCCCTGGGCCAACAAGCCCGATCTGGATGGCGATGGAGTGCCCGATCCCTGGTTTGATGAAACGTATGACTGCTATCAGGCCAACCCGGATCCAGCCTGGGGATCGGACGAACCCGGGGTGCAAGACAACCCCATGATGAAGATCTCCGACGACGACGGCCAAGGGCCTGAAGCGGTTTCGCTTGTCATGCCGGAAAACATCAATGTGTATCGAGTTGGAGTGCACTACAAGAACGCCAATGGTTTTGGTGTCTCTGTCGCAAGAATAAGAGTATTTATTTATGGGATACTGGTTTTCGAGATCAAGGACGTAGAACTGACGCAAGGCGACTTATGGGACGTTTGCACCGTAGAGTGGCCCTCGGGCAAAGTGACCCAGGTCGCGGGCAAAGGCGGTCCTTACAAGATCACCGCCGCGTACGGGCAGTAGCCCAGTCCTTCTCTTGCCGGGGGAC
>CAYTWV010000316.1:0-5665 GCA_964442235.1 uncultured Myxococcales bacterium
GTTGCTGACCTTGCCCATTCAGGTGCTGCTGGCCCTGACCATCCTGATCTTCCAGGGGCGCCCCGTTTTCTTCAGGCAGACCCGCCTGGGACTCAACGAAAAGCCCTTCCGGCTGATCAAGTTCAGAACCATGGTCAAAGACGCCGAAAAACATACCGGCGCCGTCTGGGCAACCCAGGACGACCCCCGAGTCACTCGCTTGGGACGCCTGCTGCGCCGCACCCGCCTGGACGAACTGCCCCAATTCTGGAACGTCCTCAAAGGCGAAATGAGCCTCATCGGACCCCGCCCCGAGCGGCCGGAATTTGTGGCCCAGCTAAAGAAGCGCATCCCCTTTTACTCTCTGCGCTTCTCCATGCCCCCCGGCCTTACTGGCTGGGCACAGGTCAACTATCGCTACGGCGCCTCGGAAACCGATGCCATGGAGAAACTTCAGTACGAACTTTATTATGTCCAAAAGGCGTCGGCTTTAATCAATATTATCATCTTGCTTAAAACCATACAGACCATTTTATTCAAGCCCGGAAGTTGACCTGGAGAGATTCATGAATGCCGTAACCGCTGCGCAAGTTGAGATGCCGGCCATTGCTTCGGTCGAGCAGTTGACCGTTCGCTACGGTCCACTGCTGGCCCTGGATCAGGTTTCGTTCCAGTTGCCCCAAGGATCGGTGACGGGGCTTTTGGGACCAAACGGAGCCGGGAAATCCACCCTGCTGAAGGCGCTGCTGGGGTTTCTGGTGCCGGCCCAAGGCACCATTCAGGTACTGGGCCTGAGCCCCTGGGGCAGCCCCCTGGCGTTTCGTCAACGGCTGGGCTTCATGCCGGAGCACGAAACCTGGTTCCCCGACACGTCGGGCCTGGAAGCCGTCGTCCTGGCCGGCAGGCTGGCGGGTATGCCCAAAGAGGCAGCGTTTTCCAGAGCTTACGAGGTCTTGGACTATCTGGGCATGGACGAGGTTCGACTGCGCCCCGTAGAGGGATACTCCATCGGGTTGAAGCAGAAGATCAAACTGGCCCAGGCCCTGGTTCACGGCCCCAGCCTGCTGCTTCTGGACGAACCGATGAGCGGCCTGGACCCCAATTCCCGAGACGAAATGATGCGGCTGCTGGCCGGAATCTGCAAAGCCGGGGTCTCTATGGTGCTCTCGTCCCACGTGCTGCACGATGTAGAGCGCCTGTGTGATCGAATTCTGGCCCTGCAAGGCGGAAAGGTCCTCTATAGCGGCACCCTGGACAACCTGAAACAGCGAAACGAAACCGTTTTTCAGGTCCGATTCAGGGGCAATTCCGATGCATTTTGTGCCGCGTTGGCCCGGCTGGGCGCCCAGTGCAAACTGGGTCACCACAAAGTCGTGGTAACACTGCTTTCACACTCAACGCAGCCCATTTTCCAGGCCGCAAACGAGTCCGGCATTGAACTTCGGGAAGTTTTGCCCGGGAACGCCAGCCTGGAAGAGGCCTTCCTTCACCTGGTAGGAGGTGCATGATGGGCATCTACCGAGACGGCTACCGCCACTTCACGGGTGCGTTGCTGTCGCCCGAATCCCGTTATCTGGTGGTATACATCCACGAGCTTCGGCGCATGTTGTCCAGTCGCTGGACCCGACGGCTGCTCTATCTGGCCGTGCTTCCGCTGGCCGTCACCGTCATTACCCTCATGGCAAGGATGGCCGAAAACGCCGTCAATTTCGACGCCGAGAGCATCTCCAGCCAGGTCTTTCGTGGGCTGCTGATTGCCGAAGTGCATATCGCCGCACTGCTGGCGGCCGTCGCCGGGGCCGGAAGTGTGGCCGAGGACCGCAACTCCAAGGCCCTGGTGCTCTACCTCTGCCGCCCCCTCTCCAGTTTCCGCTACCTGTTAGCCAAGGGAATGGCCGTCGCGACCTTGCTTGGGGCCGTGCTGGTGCTCCCCTCGCTGCTTTATGTGGCGTCGGACACCCTGGTCAGCAAAAGCATAGACATGAACACGTTGGGCGTGCACCTGTTTACGGCGCTGGTCCCAACCTCGCTGTTGGCCATCGCCTTCACGGCGACCACCGTTTGGCTCTCGACGTTCGGCTCCAAAACGGCCTATGTCTCCATGGGTTGGTTGGCTCTCTTCTACGGCTCGGGCATGGTCGCGGGAATGGTCAGTCTTGCCGATGAGTCTCTCGACATGATCCGCCTCTTCTCCCTGCCCGAGATCGCCCAAAGGCTGGTCGGATGGGCATTGCAGAACTCCACCGAGCCGGGCCCCTGGATCGCCTGCGCTATCTGGATAGGACTGGTCGGTGCCGGCTGGTTCAGTCGCCAACGAGTGCTTCGTTCCCAGGCGGTGAGCTCATGACAGAACCCCTACTCTTTTTCAAATCGGTGACCCGCCGATACGGCGCCGTTGTGGGCTTGAACGAAGTCTCGGTCTCCGTTGGACCCGGTATCACAGGCCTTGTGGGCCCAAACGCCGCCGGGAAAACCACCTTCATCGCCCTCTCCGTGGGGCTACGCAGGCCCACAACGGGCTTCGTTTCCCTGCTTGGCACCAACCCGGTCCACGACCTGGAAGTCCGCCGCAAACTGGGCTATTGCCCCGACGGCGACCGCCTGTGGGACAAACTCAGCGGCTTGGAGTTCGTCTCCACCATGGGCGAACTGGCCGGCCTTTCCGCTTCCCAGTCCATGGAACGCTCCAAAGAGGTCTTGACCGCCCTGGCGCTTCAGGATGCCTGGCATCGCCCCGTGGCCACCTACTCCAGAGGCATGCGCCAGAAGGTCAAAGTGGCCCAGTCGGTCCTGCATCGACCCCGATTTCTGATGCTGGACGAGCCCCTCAACGGCGTCGATCCCCTCTCTCGTCATGAAATCCTGAAATTGCTGGAGTCCCTGGCCAAAGAGGGCACTGCCGTGGTGATTTCCAGCCACGTGCTGCACGAACTGGACGGCTTCGTGGACAACGTCCTGTTGCTGCATCGCGGACGCCTGCTGGCCTCGGGTGGTGTGGAAGAGATTCGAGACCTGATTTACGAACATCCTCACTCTATCAAGATCCAGTGCGACGCCCCCAATCGCCTGGCCAAAGAGGTCCTCTCTTTGCCCGGCCTGCTTGCCCTGGAACTGGAAGAGCGCTGCCTGACGGTCCGCACCAGCAGCCCCGCGGAACTCTATCGTGCGCTGCCCTCGCTGGTCCTGGCATTGGGCGTCCAGGTAGACTCCATGCACTCCCCCGACAGCAACCTGGAAGCGGTCTTCCGCTATCTAACCAAGGGAGACTTGTAATGAGCTTCATGCAAAACGCAAAACAGCTCGGCAAAGTACACGCCCGCTTGCAGGTCTTCACCCCCCGACTGGCCTGGATGGTGGGCTTGGCCCTGCTGTTTGCCGGGGCCATCGCCCTGGCATTCCTGGTCGAAGACCCCACCGGCGACGAGCGCGCTGAACTCTTCACCGTCTACCTTTTGGCGGGCCCCTTGGGGTTCCTTGCCCCCTTCTTCGCCCTGGTAGCCAGCCAGTCGCTGGCGTCCGACGACCTGGAAGGTGGCATGGGAAGCTACCTGTTCGTACGTCCCATCTCTCGACCCGCCATGTTGTTGGGTCGTGCCGTGGTCTCGGGTCTGGTGCTCTGCGCCCTGCTGACCCTGGGGACCGTGGCCGTCGCCGGGTTGGCTGGATTCTCCGCCGTGGGTGTGCCCATGGTGATGGCCCTGCTGGTCACTCTGCTGGCCATCCCGCTCTATCTGGGCCTGTTCACCCTGATGTCGTTCCTGGTCAAGAGTTCCGTCGCCGTGGGATTCGGGTTCATCGCTCTGGTGGACCTCATTGTGGCGGGCTTGCCCTTCCGGGTGCATGTTCTGGCCCCACGGTATCACCTTCTGGCTCTCTGGGCGCAGTGGACAAAAGCGGCCACCGGAAGTTACCCCGAAGGCGGATTCAATTGGGCACAGCACCTCTCCGAGATGCCGGCAACGGCTACACTGACCGGTTTACTCGCACTGACTGCACTGCTCTGGTATCTGGCCGTCCGCAGGCTCTCTGCCGCAGAAGTATAGGTTGCACCTAAGGCGTGGGGATCGTCCGGGCCACCCGGAACCCCACCAAGCCCGACCACTCGTTTTCGTTCATCCACGAGCGGGTTGCACACCGCAATTCCCCTTGCAGACTCTCCACGTGCCCGCCTCGAACCACTCGCTTCGACCCGAAAGAGCCGCCCACCGGATCCTCGATGGTTCCTTGCGGATAGCCGGCGTAACGGTCCCACACCATCTCCGAAATATTGCCCAACATGCCGCGTACCCCGAACGGATTGGCTGATGGCTGGCCCACATCAATGGGTCCACTGAAGCTATTCCCGCACCCAAACACAGCGGCACCAAGGGCGCTGGGAACCGAGCAGGCCTCACAGAAGGCCGCTGAGGCGCTCCGGGGAGCATCAAAAAACCCAAACGCCAGGGTTCCGCCCGCTCTGGCCGCATACTCCCACTCGGCCTCCGTCGGAAGCCTCCAGCCCTCGCAGTCCAGACCCACAAAATCCACCCCCGCACACATCAATTGATTGCCCGGGGTACCGATACATCCTGTCAACGTGTAACACGGCTCCAACGCATCCAGAATGGACAACTGGTTGCAGTACGCCAGGGCGTCGAAGAATGTCAGGGACTGCACCGGCTTCGTAGGGGAAAGGCCAAAGGCCGCATCCGAAGGGTTCTGCCCCAACGCCTGGAAATACCGATTCTGCGAGACTTCCAGCAGTCCAAACAACACATCTCTACTTAGCGATACGGTGTGACTCGACTCATCGAAATTGCGACAGCCTTCATCTGCTCCTGAACCCATAGTATACTCATCTGCAGGCAACATAACATACTCAAATCCACCATCAAGTGGCGCATAAAAAGCACATGTCCGGCTGACACAAAGGGCCCCACCCGTACATGTCCCACACACCCCCCCGCATCCGTCAGACCCGCACGACGCATCGGCACAATCGGGCACACACGGGGCAGGAAGTGTCCGCACCAACCTGAACCCCACGTCGGCCCGTCGATTGTGGGCTTCTAATTGCGACCGGGCACCAAATCGCCCCATGCCCTTGAAGTCTTTGTAAGACCCTCCCTTGATCACCTTGAACGAGTTGGCGGGGTTGCCCTCGGGGTCCAGCTCTGAACCCGAAATGTGGGGTTGGTACCCATCCAGTACCCACTCCGCAGCATTTCCCAGCACGTCATACAACCCCAGAGAGGTGGCCGAAAGTTGGCTGACGGGGTGCAACGTTCCCCCGGATGTCGAACAAAGCCACGCATACAAGAAATGGTTGTCCTCGTAGTAACACTCGTTACAGCCCATTGACGACTCAAACGTCGCCTCGTAGGGCAGCGGGCCCCAGTCCCCGTTGCGCACCGCCACCTCCCACTCCGCCTCGGTGGGAAGCCGATACCCGGTGCAATCAGGCGAGTACTGATAGCCCGTGCATACGAAGTCCCCGGCGCAGTCGTCGGTCACACATCCCTGGCCTGGGATTCCCGTGCAACCACTCAGGGCATAACACGGGGTCAATCCATCCATCTGCGACTTCAGATTGGCAAACCACAAAACATCACACCACGACATCTGAGTCACCGGGCAGTTGTCTCCAATACATCCCCCCGCCACTTTGGCGGCCCAGCCGGCTACCTTCTTGAATTCGTATCGGGTG
>CAYTWV010000317.1:0-5664 GCA_964442235.1 uncultured Myxococcales bacterium
GAATTGGCCTTCACACCGTGGCCGACCAGAAGTTCGGTCCCTTCAAACGGTGCAGCCGAAGCCGAAGTGGCCACAAGAACAAACAGAAGGGCCCACGCCGAATTTAGCCGAGTCATCCGAACCTCCTGAAGAAGAAGCCAGAGCATACGACGGCCCCCTTCCAAAGACAAGTCCATATGCGATCGCTCGAGCGCTGCAGGCGGGCAAGCACGGACGTGAAGAATGTTCTGGCGCCCGGTGCCGATTGGCGATAAGAACAATTGCTCCGACGCACTTGTGGTGCTAGGATAATCATCTCGTGGAGATTGCGGGGCAATACGAATGAGAGTTGACTACGCTGGCGACACCCACGTAGGGATGAGGCGTGACCACAACGAGGATAACCTCCTGATCCTTCCGGAGGAGAATCTCTTCGTCATCGCCGACGGCATGGGCGGTCACGCATCAGGTGAAATAGCCAGCAAGCTGGCTGTGGATACCATCAGGCAGTTCTTCCTGGATTCGTCCCAGGATGAAGAAATTACCTGGCCCTTCGAATACGACCCTCAACTGGACTATCCGTCCAATCGCCTGATTACGGCCGTTCGTTTGGCCAACCTTCGAATCTACCAGTCATCGCTGGCGAATCTGCAGTTCCGAGGCATGGGTACCACCATTGTGGCGACCTATCTGTCCGGTGGGAACATGTACATCGCTCACGCGGGCGACAGTCGCTGCTACCTGATGCGGAAGGGCGAGTTCCAGCAACTCACCGAAGACCACTCATTGTTTAATGACTTCCGAAAGTCCGGCACCATGACCGCCGAGGACGAAAAGAACTTCCCTCACAAGAACATCATCATGCGGGCCTTGGGCATGAAAGACACCGTTGAGGTCGACCTCCAGGTCCTGGCACCCGATCCCGACGATATCCTGTTGTTATGCTCCGATGGCCTGTCAGGCGAAGTGTCGGACGAACAGACCGCACAAATCCTGGTGCAGGAGCGCTCTCTGGTCAAGGCGTGCCAAAGGTTGGTTCAGATGGCCAACGAAGCGGGCGGCCGGGACAATGTCACGGTGATTCTGCTCCGCCTTCAGGAAGGGGAAAACCCGGACTTGGACGCCCTCTCCCACGAAATGACTCGGGATGAAGGGGCCACCGAAGCCACCGACGAATTCGGCCTGGGCGAAGACGCCGATCCGGTCACCGCCGAACCCGACTCCGAAGAACTGCACGACGACGCCGGCGAAGCAGCCGTGCCAGATCAGGCAGCTCCCGAGGACGAAGCCCTGGCCGCTACGCTGGACACTCTTCCGGCTCCGGACGCCCCGGAACACATCCCCCCTTCTGATGAGGGGGACACGGACGGCCTTCTTGACCCGCCCGAGATGGACGAATCCCGGAAGCCCTAGCCGGCCCCTCCGGCCTGCTGCTCTTCCTGGCCTTCAACTCTTTGCCAACGAGACGAAAATGGGAAATTTGTACAACGAGCTTCAGCGCCGCGGGTTCCTCTACCAGTGCACCGACGAAGTGGCCGTGCAGAAGCTGCTCGATGACTCCAAAATCACCTTCTACATTGGCTTCGACCCGACCGCCGACAGCCTGCACATCGGCAGCATGATTCCCATCCTGGGCATGATGCATATGCAGAGGGCCGGACATCGCCCCTTGGCCCTGGTCGGGGGTGGAACCGGGCTGGTCGGGGACCCCAGCGGAAAGACCGAGATGCGAAAACTCCTGCTTGCAGAGAGCATCGCATCCAATACCAAGTCCATTGAGGGCGTGCTGAGGCGTTTTCTGGCCCTGGACCCGCCCCATGGCCTGGTCGTCAATAACCACGACTGGCTTGCCGACTTGAAGTACATCGACTTCTTGCGGGATGTGGGACGGCATTTCAGCGTGAACAAGATGCTTGCTGCCGAATCCTATAAGGCACGCCTCGAAACCGGCCTCTCTTTCCTCGAGTTCAATTACATGCTCCTTCAGTCCTATGACTTCTTTGTCTTGCAGCAGCAACACGGCTGTTTGCTCCAGATGGGAGGCCAAGACCAATGGGGCAACATCGTGGCCGGCATTGACCTGGTTCGCCGCATGGCCTCGGTTGAGACCTTCGGCGTCACCTTCCCGTTGCTGACCGACTCCTCCGGAAACAAGTTTGGCAAAAGCGTAAAAGGCGCCATCTGGCTTTCCGCTGACAAAACCTCACCCTTCGAGTTCTATCAGTTCTGGCGAAACGTGGAGGATGGGGACGTTAAGCGCTTGCTCAAACTTTACACATTCCTGCCCGTGGACGAGTGTGAACGTTTGGGCGACTTGACTCCGCCGCTGCTAAACCGCTCCAAAGAGATTCTTGCCTATGAAGTGACCGCCCTGGTCCATGGGCCCGAATTGGCCGAACAGGCATTCCGTGCTGCATCAGCCCACTTCCCGCCGTCCGATCCCGATGGCAGTGTCCCCACAACTTCAAAATTGGCAGCGTTGGCGGCCAACCAGGGCGGAAACTTGCCCGAAGTTGCGGTGATGGTTCCCGAAGAAGGCGTACGAGTGGTCGATCTGGTGGTTGCCGCAGGTATGGCCGCCAGCAATGGAGAAGCCAGGCGCCTGATCCGCCAGGGTGGAATCCGGCTGGACGATGCCCCTGTTTCCGACGAAACGCTGATTCTAACGCCGGCCCAAATCGCTGAAGGTCTGATTCTGAAGGCCGGCAAAAAACGAATGGTTCGAATCGTGCAGCAATAACGCACCTACCCGCCCCAGACAACACACTTACCCGTTCTCTCCCATCACATGTCTGATCTTCTCAAGAGCAGTGGAAGGCAAAAACGGCTTCGACAAGAACGCCGCTCGCCCCTGGTTCACTTCCTCCAAAACCCGCCCATCCGCTGCATATCCTGACATATAGATGACTTTCAGTTGGGGCAGGCGCCACCGCAGCTTTTCGGCCAGGTCACAGCCACTTCCCTGCTCCAGCACCACGTCCGTCAAGAGGACGTCAATCACTCCGTCGAACCCCAGAACACCCCGCAACGCCTCTTCCATGCTGGTGGCACGAATGACCCGGCAGTTCGCCCGCTCCAGCAACTTCGACAAAAGCGTCACGATCGAGACTTCATCATCCACTACGACCACGTTATACGTAGCGGCCCTGCCCTGAGAAATGACCTCCCGCTCGGCCGCACCCCGATTGTTCGGCTCCAAAACAATATGCCCCACAAGGCCCAAAACCTCTCCACCTTCGGAAAACAAGGCGCGGCCCTGCTCAAAAACCCACAGAGTCATCCCGTTGCGATGCCGAATCCGATACCGGATGCGGTAGACCTCACGATTCGCAATGGCCACGTTGACCGCCTGCGAAACCCCTTGCCGATCTGCCTGAACAATCATCCCAGTGAAGGAGATACCCGATTCGCCCTGAATCTCCGCTGCAGTGTACCCCGTCAGTTCAAAAACGCCGTCGCTAACCCAGTCCATGGTCCAATCCCTGTCGTTGCGACAGCGATACAACATGCCCTGAATCAGCGAGACACACTCGGCTGGGAATTGACAAAGCTCCGTTGACTCCACCTTGGTGGTCAAGTAGGGGCCCCCTTGGACCGGAAGTGCGGCGACGACCTCACGCAACGAGGCAGAAGTTGGAATCCAGAGGCCCATGCGCGCTTCGGGCACCCCCGATGCGTCCCACCGTATCGGTGTGACCACCGCCGCCCCTGAAAGCACCCCCGTCGCCCAACCGGCGTTTCGCCAATCGAAACTTCCCTCTGGCACCACATACCATGGCATCCGGCACCCCCACCTGAAGGCCAAGCGGCACACATTCGCTGTCAATCCCATGCATCGTCATTGGTGGTAACACAAAACCATACCTGAATCAACGACGAAATCAGGGCTTGAGTTCGACCACGGTGTTAGGTCCTTGCGTGCCCGTTTGCAAAGGTCGATCCGCAAAAATATCCCGTATGGTCATCTTGTGGTATTGCGGGTCCTGTGTCACATCAAGTCCACGTTCGGTCAACGGGAACTCTTCGCAGTTGGTCCAGGAAGCTTCATCCTTCGGCAACCCGATGGTGTACTTGTATCGAAGCATGGTGCCAGGCGCAAAGCCGAACGTGGCCGTCCAAATCTTATCATTGGCCTGTTTATCAGGGGCCACCCCATTGTCCACCAATGGGATCTTGTTGGGGATCCAGTTCCCCAGGGCATCCTGGTTCCCCGCAATGTAGACGATGCCATTGCCCGCAGGCGGAGGCGGAGTCGCAATGTAGGTGTACGAGTCAATGGGCCCACTTACGTTGACCTCAAATGTGACGTAAACCAACGTCGTGATGTCCTCAAAGACGACCTTGCTGCCTGAATACGGAGCCGTGTCGATGACCGAATTCCCCTCTGCCGCTACCACGGCGAACTCCAACGGGTCACCTGCGGACATGCCTAACGCCGCCAAAGGAATCTTAAACTCGAGCAGTTTGCCTCCGTTCACCGGGCCACCCAGCGAAACCCCACCCAGCGGAGCGCTGGTCCATCCCCCGGATCCATTGGCCGCCGACAACTTCAGCGTCGGTTTGGTCCCTGCCGTAAACTCGGCCTTGATCTCCCACGCAGCGCCCCCGGCATTAAAGTCCAGGGGGAAGCCCGCAGGCGACACCGTATTGAAGGGGTTGACCTGGAAATCACCCGTCGCCGGATTCAGCACATGTTTATGATTCGTATAGAGAGACACCGAGTAGTTCGAACCAAGTTTTGCGTGAAGGTCCTCATTAAACAGCAGCCCCAAATAGAAATCGGAACCGAAGTAGCCGAAATAGACCTGCGCAATGTCATCGGTAGGCCCTGCCATGGTACCGCCCGAATCGTTGTCATAGAAGAACCCGCCGTCGGTATCCCACTCGCCCTCATTGGGCGTAAAGACCCCATCCAGCACCGGGGGTGTCCCAAAAGGTCCCTCCATGGCCTGGGCCTTCTTCTGCACGATGGGCGCAAATTCCGGTTCATTGATGATGGGTTTTCCCTGCTTCGCCAACGCCTGATTCATGAACGTGTACATGCCATGCAGGTGCGAACGGAAGGCCTTATCGAAAGGTGTATCGTCATTGGAGGGCGACGTCATGTCAGCCCCGTACCACCAGAACCAATCGCTGCCTTCGGCCGCATAGACCTCGTCGTAGGCCTTCCAAATCAACCAGTCCAAGCTGTCCGTGTCCGTGGGTTCGGGCAGCGAACCATCAGGCTGAGGAAGCCCTGACGCGGTCAAGGCGGCGCGGGCCGCACGAAGGTAGTCCCACCCCTGGTTCTCTTCGGTCTCGCCAATCCACACCCCGAAGTTGCCATCGATCCACGACCCTGGAAAGAGGGGTTCCAGTTCCTTCTGCTCGGTGATGGGATGAGGCGGAATCCCACGTTCGGGGTTCCCCTCGATGTATTCGGTCATCGTCACGGTCACAATCTCGCCAATCTGGAACGACTCACTGAGCCCGCCATACAGAGCCTTAAAGAAGCCCTTGCCGTCGTGCTCCCTTTTGTAGGACTCCCAGGCATTTTCGCCATCCAGAATGACAACTACCAATCGGTCTTTGCCGCCGAAATTCGGTGCGTGGGAGAGCACGTCTTTCATGAACTCGCTTGCGGCAACCGTTCCCTTCAACATCTGGAACGTGAATCCCACCTTGTTCGATAACTCGGTGTCCCGG
>CAYTWV010000318.1:0-1750 GCA_964442235.1 uncultured Myxococcales bacterium
CCCGAAAAGAACGCCATCGTGGGTCAGGTTGCGGACCTGGCCGGAAACTCCATTGAAGGCGTCCAGGTGTCCGGCGGTGGAAAGACGGCAACCACCAACTACGAGGGCTTTTACGCTCTTGAAGAGTTGACCCCCCAGGACGCCCTGGTGGTGAAGTTCCAGCACCCGGCTTATGCCACCGTGACCAAGACCGGAATGATGTTTCTGGACGGCCGCACTACGGTAAACACGGTGCTGGCGCCCAGAGCCGCGGCCAAGCCGCTGACGTTGGATGCCAAAAGTGACCTGGCGTTTGCCAGCGGCACCGTTTCCGTGCCCGCCGGAGCCGTGGTGGACGCATCGGGCAATGCAGTGACTCGACCGGTCATGCTTCGTATGACCCCAGTGGACGTCAACGGAAAAGGCATTCTGGCAGCACCAGGCGACTTCTCGGCGACGCAGGCCGACGAGACCGCAGCCCAGCTAGAGACCTTCGCCATGGCCGAATTCGCCGTGGTCGACGAGGCAGGCCAGGAACTGAAGATCAAAGAGGGCGAAAAGGTCACCGTAGAGATGTTGTTGCCCGCGGACACGGACCTGCTTGAAGGCGACGAAGTCCCCGCATGGCATTTTGATGATGTCACGGGCAAGTGGATTGAAGAGGGCAAAGGCCTGATTCAGAAATACAGCAAGGACGCCACCCGATTGGCCTTTCTGGTGGAAGTGGGTCACTTTAGCTGGTGGAACTGCGACAAACCCATGGAGACGACCTGCGTTTCGGGCAAAGTCCTGCTTTGTGACGGAACCCCCGCTTCCGGCGCCGACCTCATGGTCGACAGCGAAGAGTATGACGGCACGTCGTCGGGATTTGGCGGAGCGGACGGGTCTTTCTGCATACCCGCACGCACCAATTCGGCCGTTCGGGTCATCGCAGCCCACGGATACGGTCAGAACCGAGTGGCCAAGGCCGTCACCGTCACAACGGCAGCGGCCCCTGGAGAGTGCCCCGGCCCCTGCACCACCGCAGACATCACCTTGCCTTGCACCCCCGAAGAGTCTGACCTGGATTGTGGCGATGCCTATTTTGTGGGCTGCAAAGGCTGTCTGAAGGGCAAAGTGGTCACCGAGGATGGGGCCGCTGTGCCCTACGCAAGCGTTGAAGTCAAGACAGGGAACACGCAGTACAAACGATTGGCCGACGCCCAGGGGAACTACTGCACACCAGCGGCCCTGAACACCGTCACCACCATCCAAGCCAGAGGCAACGGTGCTGCCGCGGGAATGATCACGTTCACGGGCACCCAGGCCGGAACTTGTCCCTCTTGTGAAGGCGTCCCCGACGTGGTCGTGCGCAAGGACGAGGATGCGGACATTATCCCCACCACCACCTGCGTAAACGAAGTGGGCGGGGTAACCCTGACCGACGTGTTGGGCAACGGAGCACCCAGTGAACTGTTGACACTTGACGGAGCCTGGGGCCACGTCAGCCGAATGGAGGACCAGGAATCCGGCGAAGTCCTCTGGTATCTGGACCTCTATTTTGTCTCAATGGCTTCTTCCGGAGCCCTTTATGGCGAACCCTATGCCCACTTGCAGTTCAACTTGAACGAACCTGTCACCGGGGCCAAGACCTATACCTTGCAGCGGGGCGACGGGGAGCAGAATTACTCCTACGAGGGGCAGGCATCGTCGTCGTTGGGCGATATCATCGGCCTGGGCAATGAGACATTCCGCCTGTCGGGCGAATCCAGTTCGGACACGCCAATCAACT
>CAYTWV010000318.1:1779-5645 GCA_964442235.1 uncultured Myxococcales bacterium
GGCCAAGGGGACCTTTGAACTGCGATTCCAACCCGACTGCACCCGATCTGGCTCGGAACTGAAGTTGCTGGGCAGCTTTGAATTGCCGGTCTTGGATCGCGCTGGATACTATTTGCCGGGTGCCACGGGAAACATCGATTCGTTGACCTATCTTCAATGCTCGTTGATTACGCTCTATGCGTGGGCCAGCCAGATTGAGCAAATCTTCCAGGGTGCCGTGCAGATGGAAGTGGACGGCGTCCCCGTGGCCGACGCGGATGGCACCCCGTTTGGGACGGCCAAGTACTCCACCTCTGAGGATCGACTCTCCATCGGCATGTACGCCAACGATAGTGTCTCGATTAGTGTGGATGCTCCCTTCCTGGGCGCCAATACCGTGACTTCGGCCAGCTACTACACCTCGAACTGTTACTATACCTCGGCCACAGGCACCGTCACGCTGGTGGATTTTGGCGACCCGTCGGTGACGACCTGGTGGACAGGCTCGTTCGAAGTGGACTTCCCTGAAGGCACATCGTCCGGCGAAGGTGCCTCCTGCCCGGCCCACAAAGTGACGGGCCAGTTCGGCGCAGCGGTGTGCATGTAGGCCCTCACCCTGCCCTCTCCCGGAGCCGACCAGAACCCCTCGAATTCTTGCCTTCAAGCGGAAGGCCAACGTGTGGTGATAGCTCTCAAGGACTTCCTTGGCGAATTGGTGCTCCCCCGTTCAGCGTGGGCTCGTCGGAATTGCATCCGGAACAGGGATCGTTCGGGTGCAGGTAGGGGTCGCCCTCGAAATACAGTTGCGTGCTCAATGGAACATGACCTTGGGCGCTCACCTTGAAGTGCAGATGCGCAGGACGGACTTCTTGGGCCAGCAATCTCTGAACCGCTTCTTCTGCCAACGCAGGGCCGCTGGTCCGGAATTGCCTTGCTCCAGCGTTATGGCGTATTTACAGTATAAGACGGGACCGGGTCGGAGGTTTCGGGATGCACTTCGAGTGGGACAAGGCGAAGGCTGGCCAGAACGAGCAGAAGCACGGAGTGACGTTTCTTGAGGCGAAGAGTGTCTTCTACGAGGAGACTGCGTTGCTCTTCGACGACCCCGACCATTCCGAACGGGAACAGCGGTACTTGCTGCTGGGTCCCAGTGCGGTCGGACGAATCCTGGTAGTCGTCCATTGTTGTCGAGGCGACGGGGATGTCATTCGGATCATCTCGGCTCGAAGGGCAACTTCACGAGAGCGGGACTTCTATCGGAACCAAGGAGGGAAGTGATGAAGAAGGAATATGAGTTCGACAAGATGGCCGCCAAGCCCAATCCCTATGCTCGGAGGCTGAAGCGGCAGGTGACCATTCGATTGGGTGAGGACGTCATCGCCTATTTCAAGCAGCTTGCCGACGAGACGGGGATTCCGTACCAGAATCTGATCAACCTCTATCTGCGGGACTGCGTTGTGCACGGACGCAGACCGGCCTTGGAGTGGGCTTCCACCACTTGAACGGGGATGCCCCTCGGTCTGCCAAGGCGGGCGGCACCGGAGGCGGGCTTTGCCCGTCGAGCACCGCCGCCAAGCCCCAACGCAGCGCAACGGCCCGCGTGGCACGCTTGGTCAAAGGGAAAACAGGTTCGATATGGCCGGCGAACGCCCGTTGGGCAAGGCAGGGGTGCGGGCGGCAGCGGAGGCGGGCTTTGCCCGTCGAGCACCGCCGCCAAGCCCCAACGCAGCGCAACGGCCCGCGTGGCACGCTTGGTCAAAGGGAAAACAGGTTCGATATGGCCGGCGAACGCCCGTTGGGCAAGGCAGGGGTGCGGGCGGCACCGGAGGCGGGCTTTGCCCGTCGAGGACGGCCGCCAAGCCCCAACGCAGCGCAACGGGATGATCGACGGTCAGAGCGAACCTGTTTACTGAGCCTGGGTACGAACCATGTCTAACATCCGATTAAACTTGGCGCTGGCGGCCCCTCGGACACCACAGACTCGTGCCGCTTCGGCGATAGATACGCCCTCGGAAAAGACCATCAGGAACATGGCTCGCTCGTTTTCGGGAAATTCGGCCAACGTCTTTTGAACGGCTTTCATCACTGAGGCAGTCAAGCGAGGTTTTTTGCGTTCCTCGTCCTCTTCCTCTTCCAAGCGCATCAGATAGGCCTCGGGATCGCCATCCGCGGCGACCTCGGGATCTGCCCGGTCATCGTCGTAGTCGTCGAAGTCTCGCATGGGGGCTCCCTTTGGCTGGCGGGCGATGCCGTGCTCGCCAGGGTAGCGAGACGGGCTTGCCCAATAAGGCCTATTTAGACTACGTTGAGCCCGGCTTCAAGGGAGGGTTCGGGCGATGCACGAGAAAATGACCGGGTGGGTAGCGCAGAGGACTGGATTGGAAGCACACCGGGTCGCGGGGTGCATCAAACTTCTGAGTGAAGGGAATACCGTTCCTTTTATCGCCCGGTACCGCAAAGAAATGACGGGCACCATGGATGAAGTAGGCATCCGAAGGGTGGAAGAGGAATTCCGGGAACTGGAAGCGGTGCTGCAACGACAACAGACGATCCTGGCCACCTTGGAGAAGCTCGAGAAACTCACGCCCGAACTGCGGCGCCAGATCGAAGAGTGCCTGGACCGGCAACGACTGGAAGACCTCTACCTCCCTTACAAACCCCGGCGAGCGACCCGTGCGGACAAGGCTCGGGAGGCCGGATTGGAACCCCTGGCCGCCACCATGGTGGGGGGAAAACAGGGCGTGAGCGAGGCCCGCACAGCGGTACAGCCGGCCTTGCTTCCCAAGAAGCGATTGGAGTGGGCCGGGCAGTTTGTGGATGCGGAAAAGGGCATTGCGGATGTGGAGGCTGCCTTGGGCGGGGCTCGAGACATCGTGGCGGACTGGATGTCCACGTTGCCTGAGACTCGAGCGGCTGTGAGAGAGGCCGGTGCCAGGATGGGACAGTTGGTCTCCAAAAAGAAACGAGGGGCCGGGGAAGACGCCGAGGCCTATCGTGACTACTTCGACCACGCCGAATCTGTGGGCAGGGCAGCGCCCCATCGAATCCTGGCCATGTTAAGGGGCGAAGAGGCCGGAGCGTTGTCGGTGGACATCGAATTGAACGAGGCCACGGGCACGGGGATGATGGCCCGCCCCTGGGAGCGCCGCATTCATCCGGCCTTTGCTCAAGACGTGACCGAGGCCCTTAACGACGGCTGGAGCCGACTGTTGTGGCCCGCCGTCTCCAGGGAAATCCTTGGACAGCTGAAGAAGCGGGCCGATGTGGCCAGCGTGACGGTTTTTGAGAACAACCTTCGCAGCGTCCTGATGGAACCGCCGGCACGAGGCAAAGTGGTGCTGGGGTTTGACCCAGGCTTCCGAAACGGTTGCAAAATGGCGGTGGTGGACGCCACAGGAAAGGTGCTGGGGACCTCGACGGTCTATCCGCACGACCCGCAGAAGCAGGCACGGGAAGCCACCGCCACATTATTGAAGTTGGCTCAGGCCGTGAAACTGGACGTAATCGGCGTGGGCGACGGCACGGCTCACCGGGAAAGCATGGCCTTTCTGGAGTCCATCCCCTGGGAACGTTCCGTAGAAGTTCTGGCTGTCTCCGAGGCGGGAGCCTCGGTGTATTCGGCCTCTCCCATTGCGGGTCAAGAGTTCCCGGACATGGACGTGAGTTTGCGGGGTGCGGTGTGCATCGCAAGGCGCTACCAGGATCCCTTGGCCGAGTTGGTGAAGATCGAACCCAAGGCGTTGGGGCTGGGTCAGTACCAGCACGACGTGGACCAGAAGTTGTTGGAGAGCGGCCTGGACGCCGTGGTCGAGGAGTGTGTGAACCGAGTGGGCGTCGAGTTGAACACGGCGTCGGCCCCCCTGCTGGCCCGGGTTGCCGGATTGACC
>CAYTWV010000319.1:0-5631 GCA_964442235.1 uncultured Myxococcales bacterium
GTTTGAGCAGGTCTTCCAGGGCCTTTCGTTCAGAATCCAGGCGCTGGGCGTTTCTGCGGGCTTCGGCCAGGTCAGCATCCCGCTGCTCTTTGGTGGCAGTGGCGCCCAAGCTGGCGGATTCCTTTTCTCGGGCCTCTTTCATGGCCTGAAGGCGCAGTTCTTCTTGGTGGTTCGCTTGTTCCAGGGCCTGTTTGCGGGCTTCTTCGGCCTGCACGGCGACTCTGGCGGCTTCCAGTTTTGCATTCAGGGCCTGGGCTTGAGCCTGGGCGGACTCCTGAATGGCGCGCTGGTTTTCCTGCTCGGCCTGAACGGCGACGGCCAATTCGGCCTGGCGCTGTTCCGCTTCGCTGCGAGCCTGGGTCGCTGCCAGTTCGGCATCGGCCAGTTGTTGAGCCAGGCGGGCCTGAGCGGCTTCACGCTCGGACTCGGTAGCCGTCAGTTTCTGCTGTACTTCCTGCAGTTGGGCTTCCAGAGCGGCCTTTCGGCCTTCTTCGACCACCGCACGGGCTTCGGCATCACGACGCTGATTCTCCAGCGCTGCCTGCTGACGAACGATGTCCAGGTGTTCGGCTTCCCGAGCAGCGGCCTGCTCTGCGGCCTGGCGAAGTTCTTCGGCCTTCTGGCGCTCAAGATCTGCTGCCTGGCGGGCCTGTTCGGCCAACTCGACGGCCTTTTCCAGGGCCTCTTTTTTGGCCTGTTCGGCATCGGAGAGCCGTGCAGCGGCTTCACGAGCCTCTTCCAGCTTCCGGGTCTCTTCTTTAAGAGCCGAAGCTCGCTCCTGCTCCAGCAGGTTCAACTGCTCCAGGGCGACCTTCTGCTCCTCGGCCTTCTTGCGGGCGGCTTCGACGGCATCGGTCTCCTGCATGGCCTTAAGGCGTGCTGCCTCGGCTTCCGCTCGGAAGGCCTCGGCCTGCTGCCTGGCCACTTCCACTTCGGCTCGAAGACGTTCCTCTTCCAGCCGCTTAGCGCGGGCGTCGGCGGCCAGGGCTTCTTCTTTGGCCCGAGCGTCTTTGAGTTCGTCCAGCAGGGCCTGCTCTCGCTGCAGCATGCCCTCCAGCCGCTCCATTCCCTCGCCTTCCTTGGAGGCAAGCGAGCGCCCTTCGCCGTCCACGACCACGAGGATTTCCCCGTTGCGTGCCTGGACATCGTAGGGGACGTCCTTCTCGAAGGTGATGATGACCCGGGCAAACTCGCCCCCCTCTTTACTGAAGGAGAGTGTCCCGATCTGGGTGATCACCCCGTTCATCACTTCGATAGTCCCACTCAGCAGGGCAATATCCCCCGCCGCGATGTCAATCAGCAGTCGAGGTGGATCCGACAGCCGAAAGACGTTGAAGGTGGGCGTCTCCGACCCGGCTATCCGGACCAGAGTGGCCGCCGGGTCCTCTGTCACCGTGATACTCTTGAGCTGGTTGCGCGGAGGCGCGCCCCAAGCCGGTACCGCTAGTGATAGAGCCACGAAGGCGAGTAGAATGGTCAGCTGTTTCCTCATGGATACCCCTCACGCTCTTAGTCCACAGGTTCGCACTCTGCGGACCAACGCCGACTCTAGCCCGGGTTCCGTAGACCGGCAAAAAAACGCGACAGATTTTTTTATGCGGTCAAACAGGACAATAGGAGTGGGCTTGCGGTCGCGGCTGAACTGTCATTTGTGGGAGGTTCCGGAATGGGGACCGCAGGCTATGGAAGCTGCGCCAGCGGCGAGGGACCGGTTTTGAACAGGGGGTCAAATGTAGTTTGTCACGACCATGACGCAGGCATCGTGCACGACGTACTTGAAGTGGGCCAGAGCATACTCGACCACGGCGTCATCAAAGGACCCATCCTGCAGCCAAACGGCCTCAATGCCCGCTTGGGCGGCGATGGGCAGGACGGAAAGCGTCACCTTTGGAGGAACCACAAACGTCACGAAGGCGAGTTCTTTCGGCAGCTTCGACACAGAGTTGAACGTGGGCAGTCCATCAATGAACTCCTCTTTGGGGTTCACGGGCAAGATGCTATAGCCCTTACCGCGCATGTTCTTGATGATGATATTCCCGTACTTTTCGGGGTCGTTTGATGCCCCAACCAGTGCGATAGGAAGTGTCTTGTCTTGAAGGCGCCGCATAATCTCGGGGTCAATGTTCTTCATGTTCATGGGGTACTCCTGTGGGGTTCGTGCGGATTCTCAGAATAGGCATCGGACGGCCCACTCCAGCCATAGGCGACCAGGTCTGCGATGCTGGTTTTGGCCAATTCCTCAAAGAGCAACGAGCGTGCGCGCCCCACTGCCAGACAGATTGGGCACTTTGCCAAATCTCGTGGGCATCCCCGCAATTCGCGCTGACAGCTATACAGAGGTTCATCGGCCTCGCAGGCCAGCACCACATCTGCCAACGTGATTTCGGCACCGGGTCTTCCCATCAGAAATCCGCCGGCCTTGCCTTTCTTGGATCTGAGGATCTTCGCGTCCGCGAGACGGTGAAGTACTTTGGTGAGGTACGTTTCCGATGCCCCAATGGCCAAGGCGACAGAGTTGCTCTGGACGGGCAGTTGGGCTGGCTGTTGGGCCAAATACCAGACTGCGTGAATTCCCATTTCGCTGGACATGCTCAGTTTCATGTTCCCCTCAATGCTGCATAGGTTCGGAATCATAAGGCGTCGCGTCAAGCCTCATTCGGTCCGGCAAAGCAAATCCGCTCTCTGCTTGCAAATCTGCAGGCCTTTGCGCACGATGGGGTCCTCGTTTTGAAGAGGTCTGCCATGAATCGATGGGTGATGAGTTTGATCTTCGTTTTGGGTGCCTTGGGCTGCTCTTCCAAAGGGGAGATCACCGAGGTGCAGGACTCTGCGCAGCAGGATTCGCTGGACGCTCGTGGCGACCAGACAGTAGATCCGGACGGCGTTTTGGACGTGATACCAACCGATTTGCGTTCGACGGACCAGGTGTCCACGGACCTTCGTGAAGATCTGGCTCCCGACCAGGGTTGTGAACCCCAGTGTGCGGGCAAAGAGTGTGGGGATAACGGCTGTGGGGGGGACTGTGGGAAGTGCCCTGGCGCTGCCCCCATCTGTGACGGCGGAGTGTGCAAAGTAGAGTGTAAACCCTCGTGCGAGGGGCGCGAGTGCGGCGACGACGGCTGCGGCGGCAATTGCGGGACCTGTCCGGGCGCTGCCCCATTCTGCAAAGCTGGCATGTGTGCCGTGACATGTGATGCAGACTGCACCGGAATACAGTGCGGGGACGATGGCTGCGGCGGCAGTTGCGGTCAATGTGATGCGGGCTGGTATTGCGAAGCCGGAAGTTGCACCTGTGACCCCAAGTGCGCCAACAAAGAGTGTGGCGACAACGGCTGCGGCGGAGTTTGCGGCCAGTGCCCCGAGGCCAGTCCATATTGCATTTCCGGGGTTTGCAAGGGCTCGTGCACGCCGGATTGTGGGGGAAAGCAGTGTGGTGAGGATGGCTGCGGCGGGACGTGTGGCCCCTGCGACGGGCCCAACCAGTCTTGTCAGAATGGTCTGTGCATTTGCGCACCCAATTGCCCGGTGGGCGCATGCGGCGACAACGGCTGCGGGGGCAAATGCCCATCCTGTCCCTGCGGCCTGGTCTGCGGGGCCGGCGGGATGTGTGAAGAGTGGGCGTGCAAAGACAAACAGTGCGGCAGTGACGGATGCGGCGGAAACTGCGGCGTCTGCCCGGGCGGATACCAGTGTTCCCCCCAAGGTCTGTGTCAGGATTCGTGCGATTTGGCATGCATCGGGCGGCAGTGCGGCCAGGATGGCTGCGGCGGCATCTGTGGGCTTTGTACTGACGGCAAGCTCTGCAACGATTCGGGGATCTGTGTCCAGAGTTGTGTTCCGGACTGCACGGGAAAAGCATGCGGGTCCAACGGCTGCGGTGGGGTCTGTGGGCAGTGTGCGCCGGCCACTCCCTTCTGCGACAACGGTGTTTGTGGGTCGCTTTGTGTGCCCGAGTGCGGCATGAAGGTGTGCGGCGAAGATGGCTGCGGTGGCTCGTGCGGGGCCTGCGACTACCCCTTGCAGTGCACTGTGGGCGGATCGTGTGGCGGCTTGTGCGCCTATTGCGGGTATGAACCGGAGTGTTTCGATATCACGTTTGCCGAGGGCAACCTGGGCATGTGGAACATCGAAGGCAGCGACGTGGTCACAAACTTCGGGCTGACCCCGGCTGTGACGGGGGGCCATATGCTGCAGTTGACGACGGCAGCGCAGGAGGAGTTGAACAGCGACGCATCACAAGCCTCGTTCCAGAACTGCCTGCCCCCGGGCAACTACCAGATATTGATTTCTTGGAAGCTGATTTCCGAGGAATTTAAGGAATTCTGCGGAAGCGCCTATCAGGACAGTTTCACCATGCGGGTGGTCACTGCGGCGGGAATCCCATACGAGATCAGCTATGATATCGACCAGTTGTGCCCGCCCACGGAATGCACCGGGTGCGGAGAGCACTTCTCGTCGCTTAACCAGTCCGATGTGGAGTTGGACCAGGGCGATGCCTGGCATACCGACTGGTACGTGGATGCTATTCCCCTGGTGCTGACAGGCCCGGACACACGATTCACCATCACGTTGACGGCCGAAGATGCGGGGGATGGCATTTTTGACACCGTGGTCTTGGTGGACCGCATCCGGTTTGAAACCTGCCAGGACGCCTGTGGAGAAATCGAGTGTGGCCCCACGGCCTGCGGCGTGGACTGTGGTTCTTGCCCTCAGAATGGGCTTTGTATTGCGGGAACCTGCTGTATGCCCAGTTGTGATGGCACAGAGTGCGGCACCGATGGATGTGGTGGCTCGTGCGGGGCCTGCGGAGTAGACACGATTTGCATTAATGGCATCTGTGAGTGCAAGAACATCCATTGCAGCGACGGATGCTGCGACCCGGGTGAAGTGTGTGGCGTGGCCAGTGGCAAATGCTGCAAGCCCCAATGCTCTTCGGGGACGCCTTGTGCTGCCAACGGTTGCGGTGGCTTCTGCCCCGGTCCCGGGGGTGCGGTGTGTTGCTCCAACGTAAGCCAGTGCAACGACAACAACCCATGTACCGTGGACCTGTGCACTTCGGGGTCGTGTACTCACACCCCGGCGGGGACGCCCGAGTGTTGTGCAGAGTTCAACTACTTCGAGAACTTCGATGACGGCGTGGCGGACAATTTCACCTTCACCACCGATGATATGGGGTTGCCTGGAATGGGCAGTTCATGGTTGGCCACGAACCTTTGCGGCGCCCACTCTCCCTCGTATTCGCTCTATTTCGGGTTCACCAGCAACCCCTTTGGCGGTGCGAATTGCACGTATGGGTTGGGAGGATTTCCGCTGCCCGTGGGTGGAACGGCCACCAGTCCGGTTCTGGGGCTTCCCGATGCTCCGACGGTGTTGGGGTTCTGGGTTTCCCCCAACATTCTGGCGTCGGATCTAGATGCCCTGTCCGTTTCCGTGGTGCAGGGAACAACGGTAACCGTGATTTGGGACAAGTCTGACCTGGTGGGCGGTGTAGGCGCCTCGTGGCGGCAAGTCTCGCTGGATTTGGCCCCATATGCAGGCGAAAACATCCAGATTCGCTTCTCGTTCAGTTCAACGGGCGGGGATTCGACCCTGACCGGCCCCCGCTTCGATGACATCAGTGTCCAGGGACTG
>CAYTWV010000320.1:0-1775 GCA_964442235.1 uncultured Myxococcales bacterium
TGGGGAAACAGTTGGCTCAGTTCGTCCTGGGCCCGAGGATCTCGGTCATCGGCCAGGCGCATCAGCCGGGCCGCTGCGCGAATGTCACCAGAGAGGATGGAATCGGAGAGGGACATGGGGGGCCTAATACGTCAGCAGCGCCCGAACCGGGGCCGCCGGCAGTTTTTCGCGGCCATTCAGGAACGCCAGTTCAATGACAAACAGGTGTTCTACGACCTTGGCCCCCAAAGACTGCACCAGACCGCTGGCGGCGCCCATGGTCCCACCCGTGGCCAGCAGATCGTCCACCAGCAGCACGGTTTGGCCGGGCTTTACGGCATCCTCGTGGATTTCGATGGTATCAGTGCCGTACTCCAGAGCGTAGGAGGCCTTTCTGGTTTTGTAAGGCAGCTTCCCGGGCTTTCGAATGACCACAAGTCCAGCCCCCAGGCGCAGGGCCAAAGCCGAGGCAAAGATGAATCCGCGGGACTCGATACCGGCGACCAGTTCGGGCGGGTTGTCCAGATAGGGCTTGGCCATCAGTTCGATGGTCTCTTTGAACGCTGCGGCATTGCCCAGCAGGGGGGTGATGTCACGGAACAGGATGCCCGGTTTCGGAAAGTCCGGAATCGAACGAATGAATTGTTCTATAGACATAAGACCTCCTAAGGATTCAGCTTCTGCTCCCACCGGCCTTGAACCGGGAAGGAGGCAGCGCTCAGGTTCCAGTTCAACAAGGAAAGAGTGACGTAGCCATTTTTCATGGCAAAACAATCCGAGCCTTCATCACCGGCCATCACGAAGTTTCGGCCGCCAATCCAGCCATGTTCGCCATCCATGGGGTCGGTGAAGACGGTGGTCTTGTTGTCAAAAACGCGTCGTCCCAGGTGGCAGAAGCGATATCCCTTGGGTTCACCAAAGACTTCCAGGGCCGGCACGTTGACGTTCAGCATGGTGTCCGGAGGCAGGCCGGTTTCCCGCACCAGGGCCAGAACCTTTTTCACGTGGGGAACGGCCTGCTCGAACGCAAAATGAGGGAAAAGCCCGGCCAGCGAAAAGGCCAGCGACGGAATTCCGCTCATGGCCCCTTCACGAGCCCCGGCAACGGTGACCGAATAGAGCGTATCGTAGCCCAGATTGGGCCCCATGTTGATTCCGCTTAGCACCACATCCGGAGTTTTGGTACACAGTTCTCGCAGCGCAAAAAAGACACAATCGGCGGGATAGGCCTCCAGGGCAACATGCTGGGGGTCCTGTCGATACATCCGAAAGGCGCGATTCAGGGTAATGGCGTGGCTGATGGCACTGGCCTGCCCTCTGGGGGCGACGACCAGCACTTCTTCAAAAACTTCTCGGGCAGCGGCTTCCAGGGCCAGAATGCCCGGGGCCGAGATGCCATCGTCATTGGTGATCAATGCGAACATGCTGAATCCTATTGGGCTATACAGGCTCGAACGTGGACGTAAAGTGGCGCAGAACGGGAGCCTCGTAGGCGAACTTCAGGCCACGGATGCTCTCTTTGCGCTGGGCCAGGTTCTCCATGGCTTCCACGACATAATCGATGTGGCTTTGGGTATAGACCCTGCGCGGGATAGCCAAACGAACCAGTTCGTTACGGGCTCCCAGGAAGGTGCCATCGGGGGCCCACTTGCCGAACATCACCGAGCCAATTTCCACGGCGCGGATACCGGCCTCGATGTACATTTCGACAGAAAGGGCCTGGCCGGGGAACTGGTGAGCGGGGATATGGGGCAGGAAGCGCCGGTTCTGCATCACCGCATGCGTCCGGCCGGCGG
>CAYTWV010000320.1:1785-5621 GCA_964442235.1 uncultured Myxococcales bacterium
CCAGATAGATGGCGTGGCCTCCGGGCGGGTTAAAGATCGGAACGCCGACCTTCTCCAGGTGTTCACCCAGATAACGGGTCGAGGCGATGCGATACTCCATGTAATCCTCTTCCAGAATTTCCCGCAGGCCCTGGGCGATGGCGGCCAGGTCACGGCCAGCCAGGCCACCGTATGTGGGGAACCCTTCCGTCAGGATCAGCACCGAACGAGCCTTGTCGGCCCACTCTTTGTTGTTCAGGGCAATAAAGCCGCCCATGTTGGCAAAGGCGTCCTTCTTGCAGGACATGGTGGCGCCGTCGCCGTAGCTGAACATCTCCTGGGCGATTTCTTTCAGGGTCTTGTTCGAGTAGCCCTCTTCCCGGGTCTTGATGAAATAGGCGTTTTCCGCAAAACGGCAGGCATCAAAAATCAGCGGCAGGCCGTAGCTGTGCAGCAACTTCGACAGCGCCCTGATATTGGCCATGGAGACAGGCTGCCCGCCCGAAGCGTTGTTGGTGACAGTAATCATGCCGAAGGGAATGGTTCCCGGAGCAACCTCTTTCAGCAGTGCTGCCACGGCATCCAGGTCGATGTTTCCCTTGAAGGGCAGGCGTGTTTCGGGGTTGGAGCCATCGGCAGTAACCAGATCTCGGGGATCGGCATGGTTGTGTTCGATATTGGCTCGAGTGGTATCGAAATGGGTGTTGTTGGGGATGATATCGCCCTTCTTCACGGTCACTTCGAACAGGATGCGTTCGGCGGCCCGCCCCTGGTGGGTGGGGATCACGTATGTGTAACCCGTAATATCACGGATGGTCTTTTCGAAGTCATAAAACGATCGGCTGCCCGCATAGGCCTCATCGCCGGTGATCATGGCGGCCCACTGCTTGTCGGACATGGACGAGGTGCCCGAGTCGGTCAACACATCGATGATCACGTCTTCGGACCGAAGCAAGAAGGGATTATATCCGACCTCCTTGATCAGGGTTTCCCGCTGCTGGCGGGTGGTCATCCGGATAGGCTCTACCATTTTGATCTTGAACGGTTCAATGATGGTCTTCATGGACGTTCCCTTTGTTTCGACCCGATAACGGCCGGGTTCCAAAGCGTCGGACACGGTACGCCATGGCCCGGGCAGCACAATCGAATGCGGAGCATAGAGGGGTTTGGGGGTCGATGCAAGGACAGCGAAGGCCATGCTGAGCAATTGCATCGCACCTTGACACCAACGCTTGTGCGGGGTTAAGGTTCGCGCCCGTGCCAGCGGGCACTAAAGGGAACTCCACACAACCCCAACGCGTGAGAGAATACGATGGCAGACCAGAACGACAAGACCCAGGCCGCCCCCGAAGATAGGTCCTCAAATTTCATTCGGGAGATCGTCCAGGCCGACGTCCAGGCCGGCGCCAACGGCGGACGTGTGGCCACTCGATTTCCACCGGAACCCAATGGGTATCTGCATATCGGGCATGCCAAATCCATCTGCCTGAACTTCGGCGTGGCCAAGGAATTTGGCGGCACCACGAACCTGCGTTTCGACGACACCAACCCGTCGAAAGAGGATCAGGAATACGTGGACTCCATCCGGGAAGACGTGGCCTGGCTGGGAGCCGACTGGCAGGGCCGGGAGTACTACGCCTCGGACTATTTCGAGCAGCTTTACCTGTGGGCCGAAGAGCTGATCAAACAGGGCAAGGCCTATGTATGCGACCTGACGGCCGACGAGACCAAAGAGTATCGCGGCAACTTCCATAACCTCGGCCGCCCCAGCCCTTACCGGGACCGGAGCGTTGACGAGAACCTGGACCTGTTCCGCCGCATGAAGGCGGGCGAGTTTGCCGACGGCTCCAAGACGCTGAAGGCAAAAATCGACATGCTGCACCCCAACATGAACATGCGTGACCCGGTCATGTACCGGATTTTGCGTGCGACGCATCACCGCACCGGGGATACGTGGTGCATCTATCCGATGTATGACTATGCCCACGGCCAATCCGATGCCATCGAGGGGATTACGCACAGCATCTGCACGCTGGAATTCGAAATTCACCGGCCCCTTTATGATTGGTTCGTGCAGAATCTGCCCGTGCCGTATGTGCCGCATCAGTACGAGTTCGCCCGGCTGAATCTGACCTACACGGTGATGAGCAAGCGGCGTTTGCTGCAGCTTGTGAAGGAGAACTGGGTCGACGGTTGGGACGATCCCCGTATGCCCACCATCTCGGGCATGCGTCGCCGGGGATTCACCCCCGAAGCCATTAAGACCTTCTGCGACCGAATCGGCGTCAGCAAAAACGAGCAGAACGTCGATGTGGCCCTGCTTGAGTTTTTTGTGCGAGAGCATCTGAACCAGATTACGCCTCGCTATATGGGCGTCTTGAACCCCCTGAAGATCGTGTTGACCAACTACCCGGAAGGTCAAGTGGAGTGGTTTGACGCACCGCTGGATCCCAACAATCCCGGTGGACCCACCCGCAAGGTGCCGTTCAGTCGAGAACTGTATGTGGAACAGGACGACTTCAAAGAAGAAGCGCCCCGAAAGTGGTTCCGTCTGGCCCCGGGCAAAGAAGTGCGGCTGCGATACGCCTGCCTGGCTACCTGTGACGAGGTCATCAGGGACGACACAAGGTCGTGGAACTGCGCTGCACCTGGGACCCCAACAGCCGAGGCGGCAACGCCAGCGACGGTCGCAAAGTCCAGGGCACATTGCACTGGGTCAGCGCCGCGCACGCAGTAGATACCGAAGTGCGACTGTACGACCGCCTGTTCAAAGTGGAAAACCCCATGGCCGAAGAGAATTGGCTCTCTGCGGTCAATCCCGAGAGCCTGAAGGTTCTGACGCACTGCAAACTGGAACCGGCTCTTGGCGAAATGAAACCCGGTGCCAAAGTGCAGTTCGAGCGCGTGGGTTACTTCTGTGTGGATACCAAACACACGGATCGGCTGGTCTTTAACCGGACCGCCACCCTGAAGGATAGCTGGGCCAGAATCGAGCGGCAGGGCGAATAGAAGGGGCTTTGTGTCCAAGCGGCCTTCTCGGGTTGACTTGGAGTGTTGCGAACCGATAGTATCGGGCGCTTATGTGGGGTGAGACATGGCTCTGCGCAGCGGGATGGTGAAAGTGTGTGTCGCTACGGCACTGTGGATTTGCAGTGTCCCGGCGGCTGCGCAGGAGCGAGTCGTGACCGACCGTTCGGACTTGTTTGCCAGTGACGGCCTGTTCTGGTTGGAACTGGACGGCGCGTTTCGATGGCGCACCGACTTGTGGCACCAGATGGACATGGGCCTGTACCCGGCCGTGAACCAATACGGAGTTACCCCCGCTTGGGGCGAACAACAGGGCCTGGATTCCAGTTCGGTCAAGCTCTCCAGCGATTTCCGGCTGCGCCTGCACCCCATCATGCATGTGGGTGAACGGGCCGACTTGCATCTGGTGATCGACGTATTGGATTCACACGCGGGCGATGCCTTGGGCAGCGACTTCAGCCGTACTCTGATGGGCGATTTTGGGATTCCGTCTGCAGGCCAGGCGGGTTCCGGGGCCACGGCGCTGGCTGTAAGACAGGCCTGGGGCGAACTGTTTCTGTTTCACATTGTGACCCTGAAAGCGGGCCGCATGCCGGCTCAGTGGGGCTTGGGACTGGTTGAAAACGATGCGTCAGACTGGGATACCAACGGCGGCGATGCCATCGATGGCGTCACGCTGACGGGTGGATTCGCCGGCATGAAGGTAGCGTTGTCGCTGGACTGGCCTTTGGAAGGCACCCAAGCCACAGACCCCTTTTCGCCCTGGGCACCGCCTCTGGACCTGGGCGACCGGGACGACATCTGGCAGTGGCGTGTGAAATTCGAACGCG
>CAYTWV010000321.1:0-608 GCA_964442235.1 uncultured Myxococcales bacterium
GCGAGGGGTTCGTTGACACCGTGGAGGGATTGGTCTAGTAAAAGTGGCGGAGGCATCGTGCGATACGAACTGACGATACCAGGGGAACGCCCGGGGGATTCCAGCCACTTGGTGGAGGTGGAAGCTCCCAACTGGCTTACGGCCTTGCGAGAGGGAATGCAGCGGCTGGGGAAGCCCGTTCCGCCTGCGGGCAAGCTGCTTTGCGAAGTCCGCCAGGATGGCATCATTGCGGTGAAGGATCAGAGCAAGGGGGAAAAGATCTACATCAGGCCGGTGAAGATCACGATTCCCGAGGTTCCGCTGGATCCCCCGACGGTATCGGCGCCCCCGTCTCAGCGCGTCATGGCGACGATGGGGTATTTGCAGGCTCAGGTTGAAGAGAAGCTGGGGATTCACGCCCAGGTTCCGCAGGCGCTGGCGGGTGTTGCGGCAGCTCCGGTGGCCCGAACGGGGGCCCATCCGTGTCTGGTCATGCCCCGATGGGAAATCGACCGTCGTTTGGAAGAGGGGCTGGCGCAGGCTGCGAGGCTGGAGCGACAATCCTCGGGAGGCCCCAGTCGAAGCGACCCGCATGTGGAAGTGCTCTCTCCGCTGGACGTGGAGCATAC
>CAYTWV010000321.1:618-4891 GCA_964442235.1 uncultured Myxococcales bacterium
CAGCCCGGGGGCAGATCCGGTTGATGGGCGTCCCCGGCGTGCAGGGACGGTAACGGCGCTTCGTATTGACGTTCGGGCCTTGAGGCTGCTTTCCAGTACGCCGCCGTCGAAAGAGGGTCAGGAATCCAGCAGCAGCCCCCTACCCGACGGGTTCGAGTGGTTGGCGGCCCCGCTAGAGGCGGCTCTGGCCTCGGCGCCCACGGGAGTTGAAGCCTTGGACCGGGCCTTGCGACTTCTGCTTGCGGCCACACCCAGCCGGGTAGCCGGTCTGGCGGTGAAGGGCAAAGAGGGTCCGGGGACCGTGCGATTTGTCTCGGTTGTGGGCATGGGTCAAGCGCAGTTGCTGGGCCGTGTCACCGAAGGCCCGGGCCTGTTCGAGACGTGTATGGAAAACGGTCTCTCGGTGGTGGTTGGCCGCGACACCGAGCCCTTCACCACCTCCCAACTGGTTCCGGACCTTGGTTTTGAGCCCCCCAATGCCACTGTGGCCTCTATTGGGGATGAGGGAGCGCCCACGGGCATTCTTTTTGTGGCCGACAGCTTGGGTGTAGCGGGATATCGCTCGGAAGATCTGCTGGTCTGTGGTCACTTTGCCCGGGTCATTGGCAGATATCTGGACGGCCTGCTTGCGATCGCAGCAGGGATTTGACCAAGGCGATTTCGATCCACCAGCGGCCCACTCCCTCACGGTCGTGTCGAAATAGTCGGGCCTGCGACCCCTAGTGTGCGCTTTATATGCGGATTTATCAGTTATTGTGGACGTGCTGTTACCCACTCCCTAACGGTCGTGGCACTGATTAGTACACTCCGTCCCCCCAACCCCTGGACTTTTTCGACAGCCCCTCACGGTCGTGGCACCGACACCCCGCCATCTACCAACTCCCAAGAAACAAGGGCGGGTTGCATCAGGGCTCGCACCATTTGCTCAGCTCGATTTCTGCGCCTTCTTTCAGGCGATACCGGTGCCCCTCAAAGGCAGCGGTAGTGGCATCCCGATACGCTGCACTGCGCAAAAACTCTTGCAGTTCGTCACAGTTGGGCCAGATCTGTTCCGCCTGGAACCAGCGGAAAAAGACGGCATCCTCGTCCTCCACGATCAGCCCCTTATCCGCAGCCCAGCTTAGCTGCCGAAGCGTCAAATGAGGCAGGTCTCGCTGGATGGCCTGCAGGCGTCCCTTGACCTCGGGATTCAGGAAGTGAAAGTGCCTGGAGTACAACACCGCATTGTGCAGGAATTCGGGGCGATTGATCATGCCTTCCAGCCGTCGCATCTTGGCCATGGCCTTCAGCATGTCCATCACGGCTTCGCCCAGGCCCAGCCCGGGGTGTTCCTGTCCGGGAAGCAGCGTCTTGGCAGCGGCACTTCGCAGCGGATCCTGCAGACGAATCCACTGAATGATCAGCAGAGAGAATGGGCGAGTTTTGGTGAACGCCGGCACCGCAGGCTGCATCACCGCCTCACGCAGGATCACTTCACCCAGCGGAGATTCGACCCGGCTGGGTGCAACACTTAGATCGGTGCCCGAACGCTGTCCCGTGGCCAGTTGGGCCCATCCAAAGAACTGCAGGCGTTGATGCTCCAGATCGCTGGCATCCACCACAAGGTCAAAGTGGGAATAGCCCAACCCCTTTAAGCGGTCGGTGATCCCAAAATGACGCAGGGCCGAACGTATCTCGCGTTCGCCGAAGGTGCACAGCAGCAAGTGGGCCTGGCCTCGGCCGGGAAGACACTCGTCATAGCCCAGACCATCATCCTTACCGAAATCGGTACCGGAGAGGTACTTAAGGTCCAGAAAGGGCCTGAGTGGCTTACGCCAATCCATCAAACTCCCCCGTTCGAGCCGGAGCTCTTTTCCGGCCCCATGTTGCACACGGCCCCGTGGGATTGCAACGCCTCTACCGCTGGACCCCGAATGCGTGGTACAAGGAAAGGCGAGTTGGGTTGAATCTGGAGGCCGAGGACAACATGCAGCTATTTCGGTCCATTTTTCTGGGTGAGGATGTTTGGATGGCGCTGGTGGAGTATCCGGACGTGTGTCCGGAGTGCAATGTCCCCACGCTTTTTGATGAGTATGGGGTCCACGAAGCGGTTTGGGACTCGGATACGTTGGAAGAGATGGCCAAGGCCCGGGACGAGGGCAGATACGTGAGGACGCTGGCCATGGCCAAGTGCCTAAACGGGCATCCGCTGCAAGGGGTGATGTCCATGCGGGCCTCCACGGGGCAGGATCCCGAGGTGCGGTTGGAATTTGTGTGTCTGGCCTCGACCCTGGCACGCTCGCACCCGGAAGTGGCCGAGGTGTTGGGGAATGTGGCGGTAGTGCGGGCTGCACCGGGGATCTTCATGCCCAAAGGCAGCTACATGGCTTCTTCGGAAGGCATCGTACGGCCTGTCATGCTTGGGGAAGAGTGCGACATCGCAAAATCGGCCATCATCGGACCGTTGACCTTTGTGCATAAAAGCCGCATCGGGGCCGACTGCAAGTTGAGCCGCTGTGTGGTCATTGAATCCACGGTGGAAGAGGGGGCAAACCTGGGCGGTGCCGTGGTGATTCGGACGTTCATGACCAATCAAAAAGAAGAGGTATAGGCCCCGCACCTGCCCATACCGGGCCCGCTTGCGCTGCGGCCGGCGTTGCTTTTGCCGGACCAGTTGCTAAGATTGGCCAGCCCATGGTCCAGGGGATGGGTGTGTTCTGAATAGGGGGCGACGGAAGGCATGGTTCTGCAACCGAAAGACGTGACGGCCATCGTACCGCCGGAGCAGCGTTGGTTGAATCCGCTGTTTGCGGCGCTGATGCAGGCTGGGGTCAGGCCCAGACGTCTCTCGCTGGGTGACGGCGTGCTTCGTTTGTGGCTTGATGGCCCGGCCGGCGAACACGACGGTCTGGAGATGCAGTTCATGGTAAAGGGCCCGGCCCCCAAAGCGTGGCGGGTGGGCGAACATTTTTGCGCCTCTTATGGTGGGGCCGAAGTTTCGCCGTTGATGGCTCAGGCGCTGGCGCTGACCTGGCGGGTATTTCAGCGATTTGAGCCGCACATCCCGGCCGACCTTTCCGGGTTTGCTTTTGTGGGAGCGACCGATGGTCCCGCGGACCAGATCCTTCCGTTGATGTTCCCTTTCCTGACCGTGGAAAAGGCGTCTCACGCTGGGCAGACCGTCCACGAGGTGTTGATTCGAACCACGTCGAGATGTAATCAGTCGTGCCCGTTTTGTTCGGGACCGACCCACGCCACGCCCTCACACTTGACGTTAATCCGTTGTCTGGACGAGATTTCGGTTCGACTGCCCGGTGCCATGGTTTCGCTGACCGGTGGCGAGCCCACCTATCGGCCGGAATTTGTGCAGGAAGTGGCTCATGCGCTGGGTTTGCAGAGCCTCTCGCACGTGCAGATTCAGTCCAACGCCGTGGCATTTGCGCAGAAAGTGGACCCGAGCGGGTTTGCGCCGGGAGGCAAGCTGTCGTTTTTCCTGTCGTTACACGCTCTGGAAGCGGCACTGTACGACGAAAACACGGGCACCACGGGGCAGTTGCCACAGGCCCTGGAGGGCATCCGTCGAGTGGTAGCTGCGGGCCACAGGGTGGTTTTGAACACGGTGGTGAACCGGTCCAACATCGATCACCTGACGGAGATGGCGCAGCGTCTGCCCGGACTGTTTCCGGGAAATGTCCCCCCCGAGTGGCATTTCAGTGCGCTGATTTGTACCGAACGTTCCCCGGCTACCATGGAGTATCTGGTTCCGTACAGCCAGTTGCTGGATTCGGCGGGGCGGGCGGGCAAGTTGGCCTCGGATTTGGGAATGAGCGTGCACTCGATGCTGCAATCGACCTATGCTGCGGTGCCTCCGTGCCTGGTGCCGGCTTCTGAACGTCAGCGTGGGCGTACCGTGCTGGAAAGGCCCGGAGAGGAAACCGGCTACGAGGACTTTTCTAAACGATTTGTGAAAGCGAAACGATGTCGAACCTGTTTGGCCGATTCCGGGTGCCTCGGGGTGCCTCGCCCCTATGCTGAGCGATTCGGATTGGACGAATTGAACCCTTTGGAGGACGAACGATGACCCAGATTCAGCGCGTTGCCATCTATGGAAAAGGTGGCATCGGCAAGTCGGTGGTGGCTACCAGCCTGAGCATGGCCTTTGCCATGCAGGGCAAGCGGGTGCTGCACGTCGGGTGCGACCCCAAGGCAGACTCGGCGGTACGATTGATGGATGCGGGCTTGCGCATTCCGACGGTTCTGGACGTGATGGGCCGGGACAACATGATGGTCTCTC
>CAYTWV010000321.1:4901-5615 GCA_964442235.1 uncultured Myxococcales bacterium
CCCGAACAGGTAATCCACGTGGGGCGACGAGGCATCCACTGCTGCGAGGCAGGCGGTCCTCCGCCGGGGCTGGGCTGCGGCGGACGCGGCGTGGCTCGTACGTTGGAATATATGGAGGACATGGATCTGGTCAGCGCCGAGCGATACGACGTGGCCGTCTTCGACGTGCTTGGGGACGTAGTTTGTGGTGGTTTTGCCGCTCCCCTTCGCAAGGGCTTCGGCGACAAGGTGTTCATCGTGCTCTCCGAGGAACCCATGTCCATCTACGCAGCAAACAACATCAGCAGGGCCGTGGAGATCTATGAAGCCAACGGGGTCGTGCTGGGGGGATTGATCGTAAACCTGCGGGAAAACACCGAGATCTACTTGCCCATGATCCGAGATTTTGCCGAGAAGCTCTCCACCAAGATCGTGGGCATTATCCCTCGAGACCGTCGCATCATGGAAGCCGAACGGAAGAGCCGCACCGTGCTTGAGTATGCTCCCGAATCCGATGCGGCCAAGGCTTTCCATGCGTTGGCCCAGACGGTTTGGGATCTGGACCCCAAAGATACGAAGCGCCCCACACCGATGCAGCACGAAGAGTTCTACAAATTTATGGAAGCCTTCTAAGAGTCGACAAGACGGCTTGGTGGCTGGGACTGACAGGAGGCGCCTTTGGTACACACAATGCAACCTACGACCCCTCGGCGGCTGGAAGGCAAGATCATCGCC
>CAYTWV010000322.1:0-5598 GCA_964442235.1 uncultured Myxococcales bacterium
CCTACGTGCAAAGGAACCAAGCCCTACGCCACGACCTTTGTCTGCCCCCGGGAAGGTTGCGCCGGCAAGTTGGTGGAGCGCAAAAGCCAGAAGGCCAAGACCTTCTTCCGCTGCTCGGTCCAGACGTGCGATTTTGTGATGTTCGGGAAACCCGTCGCCACGCCCTGCCCCGAGTGCAACCACACCTTCTTGGAAGAGGGTGGCCGAGGCCGCATGCGCACCATGAAGTGCCCGAAATGCGGTGCCGTCGTGAACCCGGGTGAGGCCGCTGAGTGACCCCAGTTGACGTCATCGGCGGAGGCCTTGCAGGCACCGAGGCGGCGTTAAGACTGGCCCGATGGGGCTTCCAAGTCCGCCTGTTCGAAATGCGCCCCGATGTCCCGACCCCAGCCCACGAAACAGCCCTGTTGGCGGAACTGGTCTGCTCCAACTCGTTGCGTTCCAACGACCCCAACGTAGCCCCCGGATTGCTGAAGCGAGAGCTTCGGCTGATGGGATCACCCGTGCTTGAGGTGGCCGACTTGATGGCGGTGCCCGCTGGCTCGGCGCTGGCTGTGGACCGGACCGAGTTCGCCCAAGAGTTGACTCGTCGTGTGCAAGAAACCCCCAATATCCAACTGATTCGTCAAGAAAAGACCGCTCTGCCGGAACAGGGATGGACTGTGCTGACGCCGGGCCCCCTCTGTTCTGCGGGCCTGATGCAACATCTGGGGGAATTGGTCGGCACTCCTTACCTGTTCTTTTTTGATGCCATTGCCCCCATTGTGTCGTCGGATTCGCTGGACATGAACATCCTGTTTCGCCAGTCCCGTTATGACGAGGGCGAAGGCGACTATCTCAACGCCCCCTTCAGCGAAACCGAGTATCTGGCCTTCGTACATGCCCTATTGGCGGCCGAAGAACACCAGGGCCACGCCTTCGAAAACCCCAAGGGCATCGTTTTCAACGGCTGTGAACCCATCGAGGCCATCGCCAACAGAGGCATATTGACCCTGGCTCACGGGCCCATGCGCCCCGTCGGGCTTGAAGACCCGGTGACAGGCCGCCGCCCCTTTGCCGTGTTGCAGCTTCGAGCCGAAAACAAAGAGAACACCGCCTATAACCTGGTCGGATTTCAGACTCGCTTGCGGCGCCCCGAACAAGAGAAGGTCTTTCGCATGATTCCCGGGCTTCAAAAGGCCCAGTTCCTGCGTTATGGCTCTATCCACCGCAACAGCTACCTGGATTCGCCGCGGCTGGTCAACCCCGACCTCTCGTTGCGCATTCGGCCCCAGGTATTTGTGGGCGGCCAGTTCAGTGGCGCCGAGGGATACATCGAATCTATTGCGACGGGAGCCCTGGCAGCGCTGTTCCTGGCCAACAAGGCGCTGGAGCGGCCCCAGACTCTGCCTCCGCCCGAGAGTGCCTTGGGCGGCATGCTGCGCCACGTGACCAGCAGCCTGGTCCAACCCCTCCAACCCTCCAACGTCCATTTCGGACTGCTGCCCCCGCTGAAATCCCGAGGCGGCAAGTCCGCCAAGCGGGCGGCCATGTCCCTTCGCGCCGAAGAGGCGTTTTCTGCCTGGCTGGCTACCTCCCCTCTGCCGTGAACATGTCGCTCAGCTTGTGTTTCGAGGCAGCATAAGGTAAAGTCGCCGCCCGTACGAAGTGGGAGCTGGATGGCCACATCAAATCTCAACACGCTGCTTCAACGCGCCCTGTCGGCCGGCCTGTGGATTCCTGCGCTGGCAGCGCCTGTGCTAATCGGCAGCGTGCACTTGATGCCGCGCATGGGCATGGCCGTGGCCGGGGCACTGCTGTTACTTTTGGCCGTGCTGCTGCAGTTTCGGCGAGGTCGCCACTTTCGGGTCGACGGGTTCACCCTGATCGGCCTGCTGCTGCTGGGCGTTTCGTTGTTCCAATTGCTGCCTTTATCCGACGGGTTGCTGGGCACATTAAGCCCCAAATCGCTGGAGTATGTCCAGGGCACACGGGCGTTGGGAATCGAGGTTCCCGGCCGCATCTCACTGGACCCCTTCGCCACTGCGGAAACCGCACTTCTGATTTTGGCCACTCTGGCCTTTTACCTGCTGGCTTTTCAACGGGCCTACCACGACGGGGCCGCAGAACAGACCCTGGCTATGGTGGGCTACTCGGGCGCCATCGTGGCGGTCGCTGCTTTGGCCCACCAGTTCGTGGGCACCGAGGCCATCTGGGGATTGTTTCATCCCGAGGGGGCCACGGCGGGCACCTTCAAGGCGCTCTCCCCCTTCGTGAACCCGAACCATGCGGCCGGCTACCTTAACCTGACGGGATTTGTCCTGTACGGGGTCTGGCAGAAGGCCGAATTGGGCAAACCCAAGACCCTGATTGGATTTTGTGTCCTGCTCATTTTTATTGCGTCGGCCACCATGCTCTCTCGTGGCGGCCTGGTCGCCATGTCGGCCGGAGTGCTTTTCCTGGCCTTCTTGAACCGCTTCTCGGGCAGCCGTCGCATTGTCACCTCGCCCATTATTACGGCCTTGGAGTTCAGCCTTGCCGTGCTGGTCGCCGGAGCGTTCCTGATGGTCTTCAATCTGGTGCTGAAATCCACGGGCGGCCCCGATTTCCTGGTGCCCTTCTCGCACGAAGAGACCAAAACCCAGGTCTGGAGTGCTGCGGTCCCGCTGATTGACCAGTTCTTCCGCCTGGGTGCCGGGGCCGGCGCCTTTGCCGACGCCTTCTCACCTATGAATGTCTTTTATGCCAAAAGCACCTTCATGCACGCCGAGAATGAACTCATCGAGCCCCTTATCGAGTTCGGTGTGCCCGTGGGGGTGATCCTGATTGGCGGTGGAACCCTGCTGTTCATCCGCCGCTTGGATTTTGCCCGTGGCAAGGCCGTACACAAAGAAGCGCTCTGTGGCCTGATTGCCCTGCTGCTGCATAACCTGGCCGACTTCAGCCTGCGCATCCCCGGTGTGGTGCTGCCCGCTTCGCTGGTCTTGGGAAGCATCTCGGGCGCCTTTGCCCGAGACTTCGTGCGTGAGCGCCGCTGGCGTTGGACCATGGGAGCCCTGAAGATCATTCCGCTGGTCTCCACAGCCTGGATCCTGAGCATCGTGGGCAGCCTGTGGCTGTATGAAAACAACCCCGAAAAACCCTTTGCTACCATGCGGGCACTCATCAGAGAGCCCAGCATCTCGGCGGATCAGGCCGAGCGGACGCTGTTGGGCCCCGTGCTGGCCATGCATCCCGCTGACAGTTACGCCTTGACCCTGGCCGGCAACGTCTGGGCCAGCCTGGACCAGATTGATCACGCCAAACGGGCCCTGGAACGGGCGCGCTCGTTGTGCCCCTCATGCATCCCTGCCCAGGCAGCAGAAGCCCGATTGCTGTTGGCCGATGGCGAGGTCGACGCTGCCTTGGCCATCATGAAGACCATTGCGTTATTCGAGCCGCTTACCGAAGAGGCCCTGTTCCAGACCCTGTATGTTGCCGACGTGGACCCCGCCTCGGTGGGCGCCGTTTGGGGTGATGACCCCGATTTGACCTTCCGTTTTGCACGCTATCTGGTCAATCAGGCCGCAACCGACCGCACCGAACGACTGTTGCTTTCCGCCCAGAAGGCCCATGGATGGGATCCCGAGTTGATGGCGGCCTTGGCCGAACTTTATCTCTCTCAGGGGCACACCAAACAGGCCGAAGAGTTGGCGACCTTCATGATGGGCTTCTTCCCGGACCACCACTCGGGGTTCCTTTTCCAGGCCCGTGTGGCTGCACTGCGTGGCGAGATGGAGATGGCGCTGGCCCTTTATGATGAATCGCTGGTCAAAATCAGCGACCCCAAAGAAGAAGTCAGCGTCAGCCTGGAGATTCTGAATCTATTGGCCAACTTGCGCCGCTGGGACCGCTTTGAGGCCCTTGCTGCCGAAGTTCGCCCCCAAGCGGCCGGGTATGCCAGATTGCGCTCTCAGTTCCATATGATTCTGGCTCGCCGAGAAGAGATGCGCAGCCGATTCCAGGACGCCTTGGGCGAACTGGACCTGGCCGATGCCGCCTCTCCGCTGGACGACGCCATTGCCGTACGAAAAGCGTCGTTGTACGTACAGACCGGGTACGCCGACAAGGCCGCCCTGGAATGCCGAAAGGCGCTGCGCATTAATCCCACAAACACCACGGCAGCACAGATCCTGCGGGATTTGGAAGCCGCAGCGGGTAGTCAGGAAACTGCGCCTGGCGAGGGGCCGTGATCATTGACTTCGCAGGGGAGCGACATACATTGAGGGGCTGACTCGGTCCCTCGTTTGCAACAAACGTCGAGGCATTCAATGGCATCTTTTTCGCAGTTCTTCAAAAAACTATTCGGCACTCGAAACCAGCGTTTTCTGAAAACTATACATCCGTATGTGGGTTTAATTAACGCGTTCGAGCCAGCCGTCAAGGCGTTGTCCGACGAACAGCTTGCGGGCAAGACCGTAGAATTCCGGGATCGACTGGCCAAAGGCGAGACCCTGGAAGACATTCTGCCCGAGGCATTTGCCGTGGTTCGTGAAGGCAGTGTGCGTCGGTTGGGCATGCGCCATTACGACGTGCAGCTAATCGGCGGTATCGTGCTGCACAAGGGCCGCATCTCGGAAATGAAGACCGGTGAAGGCAAGACCCTGGTGGCCACGCTTCCGGCGTACCTGAATGCGTTGACCAGCCGGGGCGTGCACGTGGTCACCGTGAACGACTATCTGGCCAAACGTGACGCCGAGTGGATGGGACGCCTTTATGGATTCCTGGGGCTGACCGTGGGCGTCATCGTCCATGGGCTGAGCGACGACGAACGGCGGGCGCAGTACGCATGCGACATCACCTACGGGACGAATAACGAGTTCGGGTTCGACTACCTTCGTGACAACATGAAGTTCGAGCTGCGGGACATGGTGCACCGCTACTATTGGCCCGAGAATCCGGACCAGTTGGAGCTTCGCCAGCGATACAAGGTGTTTAACTACGCCATCGTCGACGAAGTGGACTCGATCTTGATCGACGAGGCCCGAACCCCCTTGATCATCAGCGGTTCGTCCGATGAATCCACGGACAAATACGTGAAGGTGAACGCCCAGATTCCATTCCTGAAGAAGGACATGGACTTCGTGGTGGACGAAAAGAGCCAATCCGTGGCCCTGACCGACACTGGCGTGGACCGAATCGAACGGCGCCTGGGTGTGGGCAACCTGTATGACCCCCAGAACATCGAGTGGCTGCACCACGTGAACCAGTCTTTGCGGGCCCATACGCTGTTCAAACGAGACGTGAACTACCTCGTGGAAGACGGGAAAGTCATCATCGTGGACGAGTTCACCGGCCGCATGATGCCTGGACGACGCTGGAGCGACGGGCTGCACCAGGCCATTGAAGCCAAAGAGGGCCTCGAGGTCGAAGAAGAGAACCAGACCCTGGCGACCATCACGTTCCAAAACCTGTTTCGAATGTACCGAAAGCTCTCGGGCATGACTGGCACCGCCGATACCGAGGCCGAAGAATTCCAGAAGATCTATGACTTGGAAGTGTCGGTCATTCCGACCCACCGTGACATGGTCCGAAAAGATCACGACGATGTGGTCTATAAATCCGAACGCGCCAAGTTCG
>CAYTWV010000323.1:0-5598 GCA_964442235.1 uncultured Myxococcales bacterium
ACTCGTGGAAACGAGCATGCAGGGCGGGCAGGGCAGAAGCGAGTTGTTCGGCCGGTGCGGGCATCAGGGGGTCAGGCATCAGACTCCTCCATCCATTGGAGGCAGTCTATCAGGCCGCCACGATCTGGCAAAAAAGCGGGGGAATCGCAGGGAGCATGAGCGGCCAGAAGAAGCGGGGCATGGGATCTGGGACCAGCAGGGCTACTTCCCGACCTTCACGCGCTCCACGTAACGCCCTTCCGAAGTATCCACGCGAATGGTGTCGCCCGGATTGATGAAAAGCGGCACGGCCACCTGCAAGCCACTCTCGGTGGTCGCCAGTTTGGTCACGTTGTTGACGGTGTCGCCCTTCACGGCCGGTTCGCACTCGGTGATGACCATGTCCATAGCCTTGGGCATTTCCACCGACACCGGGAGGCCGTTGAAGAACATGAGGCGGACCTGCATCTCTTCGACGAGATACGGGGATACCCCAGTGAGCGCATTGGCTTCCAGGGTATGCTGTTCAAAGGACTCGACGTCCATGAAGTTGTAGGTCTCCCCATCACAATAGAGATACTGCACCTTCTTGAAATCGATATCCGGGTCCTCCAGCCTCTCGCCGGCCTTGAAGACAAACGACTTCAACTGGCCGCCCAGCAGGTCTCGGGCTTTGATTTTGACCAGCGTGGCGCCGCCACGGGCAGAAGGGGACTGAAAGGTGACATCGTAAACCTGGAACGGGATTCCCTCTTCCAGGAATCGAACGCCACGTTTGAGATCTGAGGTATTCGGCATTAGATCCTCCACAATCGGGGCGGGAGGGTAGCACGGGAGGGCTTCCCAAATCAAGTACGATGCGGTAGAAGGGCCGGGCCACGAGGGGAGGCAGCGATGCAAGAGATGGCATTTGCGCTGTACGTGCTGGACATGGACGGAACGATCTATCTGGGAGACAAGGCAATCCCCGGAGCTTTGTCGTTTCTGGAACGGGTGGTCCAGGCGGGCGCCGAGTACGTGTTCCTGACCAACAACAGTTCCAAGACTTCGGCGCAGTACGTGCAGAAGTTGGACCGAATCGGATGGAAGACGGACGCCAGCCACGTTTTGACCTCGGCCGATGCAACCCAGGCCTTGTTATTAAAGGAAACGCCTTACCGAAGGCTGTTTCTGATGGCTCCCCCTGCGGTCCAAGAGGAGTTTGGTTCCAAGGGCTTTGAGCTGACGCACGAAGAGCCCGAGGCGCTGGTGCTGGCCTTCGACACGACACTGGATTACGGCACTCTCAGCCGATTCTGTCACTGGGTTCGCAAGGGGCTGCCCTTTTATGCAACCCATCCGGACATCAACTGCCCCACACCCGAAGGCCCCATACCCGACGTCGGGGCCATGTTGGCGCTGATAGAGGCCAGCACGGGTCGAAAGCCCGACCGCGTGGTCGGCAAACCCTCCCCCGATTTTCTGCGGGCGGCCATGTGGCGTTTTGGTGCGACGCAGGAGCAAACCATCATGATTGGCGATCGCCTCTACACCGATGTCCTGTGTGGAATCCGTGCGGGCACCTCCTCGGCCTTGGTGCTGTCAGGAGAGAGTACATTGGAGACGCTGGCGGCCAGCCAGGACAAACCCGATCACGTTTTGCAATCGGTCGCCAAGATTCTTCCAACCCCACCCAAGGCTTCCCCGAGCGGGGCCGGGCTACGGAAAGGTTGTTGACATCACCCTGCATCCATGGTACCTAGCGCCGGCTCTGTGATGAGCAGATTTTGACATCTTGGGGCGTCGTCAAGTGGCATGACACGGGGTTTTGGTCCCTGTATCCTAGGTTCGAGTCCTAGCGCCCCAGCTTCTGATTCGGAGGTCTTTCTTATGGAAGCGATAGAAGTTCAAGTTACGATGCGCAATGAAACCGGTAAGGGCGTGGCCACCAAGCTTCGGCTGCAGGGTGTGGTCCCCGCCATTGCTTATGGTCCTGGTTCGGAAAAGACGATGGCCCTGACGGTCAACTCCCGCGACGTCGTTCGCGTGCTGAACAAGCCCACCGGCAAGAATACGCCCGTGAAGCTGGTAGCCGGCAACGATAGCTGGATGAGCTTGATTCGTGAAGTTCAGGTTCACCCCGTCAGCCGCCGCCTGCTGCACGTGGACTTCCTGGTCACGAACCCGGAAAAGACCGTGACCGTGGTCGTCCCCGTCGAAGTCGTCGGCAAGTCCAAGGGCGAAGAAGCCGGCGGCAGCCGTTACCTCGCCTCGCGGGAAATCAAGGTCAAGTGTTTCCCCCAGGATATCCCGGAGAAACTGGTCTTGGATTGCACTCCCCTGGAAATGGGCACCGTGGTGCACGTCGACGAACTGACCTTCCCCGAAGGCGTGAAAGCGATCTTCAAGCAGCGCTATCCCGTGCTTCTCATCGAGAAAGCCCGCGAAGAAGACAAGCCCGCCACTCCCGGCGCTGCTGCCACGGACGAGAAGGCGGCCGAATAGGCCTCTTTGGTTCCTGCCAGGTCCCTCGCCCCGACGTAAGGACTTTGACCGATTCCCTTGGGATCGGATGAAGATTCATGCTCTGCGTGTTGCTCTGTGGTCCTGACTTGATGGTGTGGCAATGGACATGCACCTTCTCGTGGGGCTGGGGAATCCCGGCACCGAGTACGATTCAACCCGACACAATGTAGGCTTCATGGTCCTGGACCATTGGGTTGCCCATCATGGGGGCCGTTGGTCCTGGAACAAACAGAATGGGTGGGTCGCCGACGTGACCGTCGGTGGCACCCGTATTCTGGCGGCCAAACCCGCCACCTACATGAACCTGAGCGGCGAGTTCATTCAGCCCTTAGCCCACTTCTTCAAGATCCCCACGGACCGAATCATTGCCATTCACGACGACATGGATTTGCCCTTGGGCCGAATTCGGCTGGCTCGAGGCGGAGGTGGCTCGGGTGGTCATCGTGGCATTGCGTCCATGCAACAACACCTTGGCGGCCCGGATTTTGCCCGCTTCAAGATTGGCATCGGCCATCCGCCCGAGCGCCATCGGGGTGTGGACTATGTACTGACCCGCTTTCACGGGGACGAGTCGCCCATCTGGGCCAAGGTACTGACAGCCACACGGGAAATTCTGGACCACTATCTGTCTCGGGGCCTTGAGGATGCCATGAACCGCTTTAATCGGTTCAACGCCGTCCCACCGCCTCCTAAACCGCCCAAGCCTCCGAAACCCGAAGAGCCCCTCAAGCCCGAAGAGCCCCCAAAACCCGAAGGAACCGCGGGTGGTGCCCCCATGACTCAGAGTCAGAATTCGGCGATTCGCCCGGGTCAGAATCCGCCCGGGTTGCCCGCTGACAAACCCGGGTCCGACGGGCCATCCTGATTTTCATTGACCTTTGAAGGCTGTGCGTGTAAGGTCCCGCCACTGTTTCTCCGAGATGACTCGGGGAAGACTCCTTGCTCTGCGCAGGCAGGGCCTAGTCCGAAAGGAGACTGAAACATGATGCTTCGGAAGTATGAGACCCTGTTCATTACCAAGCCCGATCTCGCCGATGATGCTATGGAAAAGGTCAAGGCGCGTGTCACTGGCGCTTTGAAAAAGCACGGCGGCATTGAGATCACCTATCAGGACTGGGGCAAGCGCAAGATGGCGTACCAGATCCAGAAGTTGGCCAAGGGCAACTACGTGTATGTCCGCTATCTCGGAAACGGGACCACGGTCACCGAAATCGAACACCAGATGAAGGTGTTGGACGACGTGATGCGCTTTGTCACCGTGAAGCTGGGAGACCGGATCAACCCTGAAGGTTTCGACATCGAAGCCGACAAGGCGACCGTCTTCCCCTTCGGCTCTCGTCCTCGCGATGATATGCGTGATGACGGCGGTCCGGACATGGGCGAGCCCGGCGGCAATGGCCCCGACGGCGATCCCAAGGACGACATGTACGTGGACACCGAGAACTAGTTGCGGAGGGTACCATGAGCGGGAATCGTAAGTTTTTCTATCGGCGGAAGGTTTGCATTTTCTGCGCCGATCAGACCGTCTCGCTGGACTATAAGGACGTCGGACTGCTTCGCCGGTTCACCACCGACCGCGGCCGAATTGTGCCTCGCCGCATTTCGGGCACCTGCGCCAAGCATCAGCGCGGTTTGACCCTGGCTATCAAGCGTAGCCGAGTCATGGCGTTGCTTCCGTTCACCGTCCTCGAATCGTAAGAGGTGACGACATGAACACGAAGGTCATCCTTCTCCAGTCCGTGAAAGGACTTGGATCCATCGGCGATACCGTCTCGGTTCGTGGTGGGTTTGCACGTAATTATCTGGTCCCCCGCCAGTTGGCCGTTCCTGCTTCTCAGGGAAGCGCCAAGGCGCTGCAGCACCAGAAGCGGATCATCGACGTTCGCAAAGCTACCGAGCTTAAGGCCGCTGAAGTCGAAGGCGAGAGACTGGGCAATGTCAGTATCTCCCTGGAACGTCTGGCCGGCGAAGGCGAGAAGCTCTTCGGTTCCGTCACTGCCCGTGACATCGCCGAAGCCCTTCAGGCCGACAACTTCCGCATCGACCACACCCAGGTTCAGCTCGCCGAGCCCATCAAGGCTTTGGGCGTCTACCAGGTGCCTGTGAAGCTCCACACCAACGTGGAAGCCAAGGTGAAAGTGTGGGTGATCGCCAAGGCGTAAGCGCTCCCCAGGAGCTCTACCGCTTCGTTGTCCGCGCTACCTCCCCCCAGGCGCAAGCTCTGGTTTTCGCCTTCGATTCCCTCTCCCTTCAGTTCGAGCATTCGACTCCGGTTCCGCCCGAGTCACTGCACTCGTTTACCCTCTGGGCAACGGGACTCGAAGAGAGAGAATCGCTGAAATCCACCTTGCTCTCCCTGCCCCACTCCCAGCTTGAAGACGAACTGTATCCTTACGATCGGTTTGCCTGGGTCGAGAAGTGGAAAGAGAGTTATCACTGGGCCCAGCTTTCCGTGCGTCTGGCCATTGGCCCCGGCTTCCGTCCCTGCCCCTTCCAGGTTCCCATCGCCATCGCATTGACCCCGGGGCAGACCTTTGGCACCGGCGTTCACGAAACCACCCGCATTGCCCTTCGTTTGCTGGACACCTATCTGGCGCCCGGTGCGACGGTTTGTGATGCGGGGACGGGTACCGGTGTGCTGGCAATCGCCGCAAAACGCCTGGGAGCCGGAAACACCGTCGGATTCGATATCTCCGCCGATTCCGAGGAGGAGACCTCGAACAATGCCGCGGCCAATGGCGTGGAATTTCAGTTCTTTTTCGGAAGCGGCTACGACGTGCCGGGGCAGTTCGATGTGGTGGTTGCCAACATGCTGGCCCACGAGTTATTGCCCCTGGCCCCAATGCTTCGTGCCAAAGTCAAACCCGGTGGGATCCTGATCCTGACCGGGCTGATCAAGGACAATTTCGACGGCTTCGAATACGGCTTCTTTGACTTGCCTTCGCCCCCGAACCCCGACGGCTGGAAGTCCCCTACCCTGCAGGACGAAAGCGAATTCCAGGTACTGGAAAAACGCTGGGAGAATGAATGGTGGGGTGGCGTCTGGCGGAGGCGCCCGTGACCACTCCAACCTTTGTGCTGGAAACCGCTGCCGAAGTCGGCGCCGTGGTCGAG
>CAYTWV010000324.1:0-5597 GCA_964442235.1 uncultured Myxococcales bacterium
GCGGGAGCGGGCTCAACCTTGGGGGCCTCGGGAGCCGGGGCCGTTTCGATGGGCTTGTCAACCGGCTTGTCAACAGGCTTGTCAACAGGCTTGTCTACCGGCTTCTCACCCGTGGTGGGGGGCACGGCAGGCTGGTTGGGGTCATCCACCTTCTGAGTCTTCTGGATACCCAGCAGTTCCTGCGCCTGGGGCTCCAACACTTCAAAGGCCTTGGCGACGGGCTCGAACATGGTCAACGCATCTTGCGTAGCGCCCATGGCGACGTATTCACGGATGCTGGCCAATTGGGGATCCAGGGCCAACAGGTCGGCGGCCATCTTCTTGGCCTTCTCAGCCTTCTTCTTGTCCTTCTTGCCTTCGCCCTTCTGGAATTCGTCCAACTTCTTGGCGTAGTCATGCGCTTTGGACTCGACCTTACGCATGTCTTTTTCCAGTTGCTCGGCCTTGACCTTCAACTCTGCCTCGAGAATCTTGGCAGCTTCGTCGGCCAGCTTCATCTCTTCTTCCATCTTCTTCATCTGCTCAAGCATCTTGCGGGTCTGATCCAAGGACTTTTCGGCCTCGGTCACATCCATGTTCAGCTTGCGGGCAGCGGCCACATACTCTTCGTAGGCGGGGATGGCGCGCTCGAAGTCCACCAGACGGGTCTGGTACAACTTCGCAATGCGCAACAGAAGGTCCACACGAGCGGGGTCCACATTGGCGGCCTTGCGATACAGCTCAAAGGCCTGATCAAATTCATGAAGGCCCAGGAACGAGCTGCCCAGACCGATGGTGGCTTCCAGGTTTGAGGGCTGCGCAGCCAGCACGTATTCGTACTGGTCCTTGGCGGCCTGATAGTTCAGATAGTTCAGGAAGACGGCGGCGATGTTCAGACGGGCCTCGAGGTTTTCGGGGTTCACCTGAATCGCGATGGCGAAGTTGCTCACGGCCTTGGGGGTGTCACCCAGTCTGTAGTACACCAGACCAAGGTTGTTGTAGGCTTCGGTAGAGGTCTGGTCAAAGGCCAACACCTTGTTTTCGAAGACCCACTTCGCAATCAGCAACTCCCCACGCAGCAGATAGATCAATCCACGGGTGTTGAGGCCCACGACATTGGCCGGCTGCAGCGTAAGCACTGTCTGAACGTAATCCTGCGAGGTGCCCAGCGCGTCGGCCCGGCGGTCCTCGTTGCGCTCTTGTTGCGCTTTCATCAGCCAGTACAGAGCCAGTGCGTTGTTGGCATCGACATTGTCGGGGTTGGAGACGATCACTTCGTCCAAAAGACGTTTGGCTTTGGTTTCCCACTCCAGGCCCAGGCCCTGGTTACCACTGGAATAGCCATCCTTGGCCTTGGTCAGGTAAACCTTGCCGATATAGGCCTTGGCCGAACCCTGTTCGGGGTTTGCGTCCATGGCTTTCTGGTAGATCTCCAGCGCCCGATCGCCCTGGTTCAGTCTCTCGTAGAGCATGCCCAGATTGAAGTACGCTTCCAGGAACTTGCCATCCAGTTGAATGGCTTCCTGGAACTTGGCTTCGGCGGTCTTGTAATCGGCGGGAATGGTGTAAACGGCGATTACGCCTTCGCGGAACACCTTCTGGGCTTCCACAGCGACGCCTTCCACCCACTCGGCCTTCTCGGCGACCTTCACCTTACGGATCTGAAGACTTTTCTGCAGGTCCTCTTTGCGGCCGCCATCTTCACCGGGCTCGGTTGCAGGCTGTGCCAATGCCGTCATGGAGACGCTCATCAGCCCCGCCAGAACAAGGGCCCCGACTACCTTGCAGAACGCTTGATTCATGATGTGAATGTTTCGCATGGCGCCCCTCCTACTTGCCCTGGCCGCTGTTGCTGCCGGCATCGCCCTGAGGCTTGCCGCCGTCCTTCTCATCGGGTGCCTGACCCGGGCCCTTGTCGTCCTGCTCTTCCGAGCCGGTTTCCGTGGGCGCACTGCTGGTCTTCGCCTCGATGGTCACGAAATCGATTTCCGTGTCCCCGCGGCGCAGGCTGCGGATGAAAGAGGTCGACATGAGGGTGTCTTTCGCCTTGTCCGTGACAACCAGGGGCTCGGCGTCAATGGGGAAATCCTGAGGCGTCAGTTTGGCGGCCATCTTGCCCGATTTCTCGGACCATTCGCTGTACACGCCCAACTTGTGCGCCATCAAAATGGCCTGTTTGAAGTTCACTCGAGCACGCTCTTCCAGCGGATCGGCGTAGTTCTGTTCCAGTTCCGCCTTATAGGCATCTACTTCCGCTTCGCTCAACCCTTCGGGCAGAGGCACGGCGTAAAGCGTCTCGGCAAACTCGTGGTACAAGAGACCGATCTGATAGTAGGCAGCGGCAGCCCAGGCACGAGACCCGATCTTGATCACGGCTTCGAACAACTTCTCGGCTTCCTGATGCAACTTGGCCTTCTTTTCCAAGGTCCCAGCCAGGCGCCAGAAGTTACCCGTGTCGATAGCAAAAACCGAGAAGTCGTAATACGAATACTGAGCGATGTAGAATGCTGCCTGAGCGGCATAGAGTCTGGCCTTCTTCTTGCCAGCATCATCCATCTTCTCAAACAACTTCAGAATGTTTGCGCAATGGCCCAACACCGTCTTACGATTCTTTTCCTTATCGAGATCATGCATCACGACTGCGGCCTTGGACAAGGCCTCAACAATCATAACTCCCTGATCTTTGTACTTCTTTCCAAACTCAATATACTGCTTGTACGCGCCAGTCAGATTGCCTTTCTCCCGCTCCAGATCCGCAACCTTCAAGAAGGCTCGGGGGGCCCATGCGTGTTTGGGATAGAGCGACAGGAACACCTGGAACGCCTTGATGGTCTTGTCGTGGTCCTTAAGGGCCAGATAGATCGTCGCAGCATTAATGATGGCTTGCGCCGTCACAGGATTGTCCTTGAACTTCTGCATCGCCATAAAGGCTTCGGCGGCCTTCACGAACTGGGTCTGCGCTTCGTAAATCTCGGCGATCACGAACTGCGCCTCAGCAGCTTTGGGGCTCTTGGGATAGGTCCGAATGAGTTCTTCGTACTTCTCGATGGCTTCACGAAGCTTCTTCGACCGGGCATACAGGTACGCCAGGGTGTACGTCGTGAAGGCCATAATCTCCTTGTTGCCCTTGAACTCGGTGGAGAGGCGCTTCAACTGATCGATAGAGGCCGTGGTCTTGCCTTCGGTCTCGTAGTCCTGGGCCAGACGGGTCATGGCCGTGGCGATGATCATCTCCAACTCGTCCTTGGTCTTGAACAAGAAGTTACGCTCGGTGATAAGTTTGCGCGCCCACTCTTCAACCTTCTCCCAGTTACGGACGCGGAAGTAGCAGTCCATAATCATGGTGGCAGCGATAGCCGCGAACTTGTGCTTGCTATCATACTTGAAGATATTTTCGAATCTCAACACGGCATCGCCAAACTTTCCATGGCGATAGAAGGTTTCCGCAGCGATGTACATGATGTTGGGGATCATCTCACCACGAGTCGGGTACTTCTTCCGGAACTCGGGGTCTTTGCGCGCTTCAAGCAGCAGTTCGGCGTACTTGTCGGCGGCTTTGATGTAGTCCTCTTCCATGGGGTGAAGGTCCGTTTCCTTGACCTCGACCACGGTGTCTTCACGCATCTGATCCGCAGAGACCTTCTGGACCTGCACGTCGCCCTTGGCAGAACGCTCTCGCAGGCCGGCAGCGGCCATCAGTTCTTCCTGGCAATAAATCACGCCCAGTGCCGCGTCTTCCACGAACTGGCCCTTCTTGTCCTTCTCGATCACCAACTGATACTGCTCAGAGGCTCGCTTGAAGTCGTGAAGGTTGAAGTACAGAATTTCAGCGAACCAGAAGTTGATTTCATAGGAGCGGGGCGACGAGGGGAAGCGCCGCAGATACTCGGCGTAGTACTCCGATGCCCGCATGTACAGAGGCTCGGAAACGGACTTCTGCCCCTTCTGCTCGGCCTTGTCAGCGTCCACGTGGTAGTGGTTGGCGCAGTAGAAGATCAACTCTTCCACCATCTTCAGCGCCTGGTCCACAGCCTCGGTGTTCTTCTCTTTGTTGCCCAGGGTCCAGGGCGACTCACTCTTGAAGTAGGTCGTGATTTCGCCAATGGTGTCTTCGATGCCCTGCCAGACGGCCGCCTTCTGGGCGATGTCCAGGATGGTCTGGTAGTACTCCGGAATTCGGGGGCTGATGGGCCACTTCTTGATGAAGTGGTAGTACAGCTCCAGGGCTTCCTTGTCCTTGCCCGAGGCCACATACAGTTCACCGATGGTGTGCAGCTTCTCGTAGGCGCCCTTCTCGTCCAATTCCTTGGTGTAGTATTCCAAGGCCCGCTGCCAGCCATCATCCACTTCCACATAGGAGAGGATCATGTCGCTCAGGGCCTGCTCCCGGAACTCGACTTTGGCCTTGGCGTCTTCCTTCTTGATGGCATCCACCACCTGATGGAAGGTATCCAAACCCTTTTCGAACTCGGTCAGGTTGTAGTACACCCACGCCAGCTTGTACAACGCATAGTTATACATGCCCGCGTTAGGATAGTTGTTAATAATCTTTTCGTAGTTGGTCTTGGCGTAATAAAGCTGATGGCTGTCAAAGAAATGCTCGCCCAAATGCAGCAGGGCCTGGGGAATCAGGCGGCTGTTGGGATGGCTCTGCTCCAGCGACTGGAGATACTTCACACCTTCTCGCTGAAGCTGCACGTCTTTGTTCGAGCCGCCGGCTTCCAGAGCGCCACGGCCCAGGAAGTACAGCACTTCGTCGATACGGGGATAGTCCTGGTACTCACGCAGAATGCGGCGGTAGTACTCCAAGGAGACCGAGTAGTCCTCTTTGGGCTCATTGGGCCGTTCGGGAAGAAGTTTCTCCTCGAACTTGTCCATGGCCTCCATCCAGACCTTACGGGACTTCAAATACTGATAGTGACTCTCTTCCCAATAGGCTTCCGCCAGGCGGAAGTAGATTTCCGCCCGGTTGCCGTAACTGGCCTGAGTGGCAAGCAGCTCTTCCATCTTCTTGATGGTGTTGCGGCGCAGCTCAGACTTCTTGGCCTCCATCTCCTCAACCTGCTTGGACAGGTTGGCCGTTTCAAACTCGACCAGAGACATGGATTTGCGGACGCAGAATTTCTTCAGGTTGTCGCAAATCTGACCCTCGGGACAGTCCGAATCGAATTCGCACTTAATCTCTTTGGAGACGCGTTTCTTACCTTCCACCTTTTCGAGCTCTCTCTTTTTTCTCTCGCCCTTGTTCAGATCCTGAGCCAAGGCAGAGTTAGCAAAGAGAACCACCAGGAGGGAGATGAAGGCCTTTCCCATCATTTCAAGCACCCCTCTTTCAAGAAGCTGCGGTAACTCCAGACTTCGTCAATCCAGTAGTCGCCCTCGAACGGCCACTCCAGCGAGTCGGACCCGACGATGGCGCGATTGCCACCGGTGTCTTTGTCCACACCTGAAAGTTTCTCGACCAGGTCGATGACTTTCCCGGGGACTCCGCCGGCATCCAAGGCATCCAACTGAATGCGCTTGAACTCTTTGTAGACGGGATTGGCGGCTACGTCGGCCAGCATCTGCTCCTCGGTCTGACCACGGGTGGTGGCTGCGACCAGAGCTTCAACGGCGCG
>CAYTWV010000325.1:0-5594 GCA_964442235.1 uncultured Myxococcales bacterium
TCAGTTTGTCGGGTGGCGACCAGCAGAAGGCGGTTTCTCAGCTTTCGGGCGGGGAGCGAAACCGTGTGCATCTGGCGCGCATGCTGCGTGAAGGTGCCAACGTCATCCTGCTTGACGAACCCACCAACGACCTGGACGTGAACACCATGCGTGCCCTGGAAGAGGGCATCGAGAACTTCGGCGGTTGCTGTCTGGTCATCAGCCACGATCGCTGGTTCTTGGATCGTATCTGCACCCACATCCTGGCCTTCGAGGGCAATAGCAAGGTCTATTGGCACGTGGGCGACTACTCCAGTTATGAACTCAGCCGCAAAGAGCGCCTTGGCGAAGATGCCGGGCCGCACCGCATCCGATACCGTTCGCTGACTCGATAATCTTCACATTTGTTTAGTCGCCCATAAGCTTCGCGTACCCGCATGGCATCAATCGGCGCGCCCACTCCCTTACGGCCTGTCCCGAGCAACGTCGAGGGGTCGTGGCACAGACACACCAAGTCACCCCACAAAACACGGCGGCAACAAGGGTCGATTCGTACTAGGGGTCTGATTTGGGCTGGCTAGTGGGACGTGAGCCAAGGCGAACGTTCTATTCGGGGCTGACGACCTTCTTCAGATAGACCACACCATCTCGCAGGAAAATCACATCGGCGCCGAACTGTGAGCAGGAGTTGCCGTTGGTGACCACGCAGCGGACGTTATCCACGTCGGGGCTGATTTCGTTGCCTGAAGAGTCCGTAGAGAGCAGGAATTCGGGCATCAGTTCGCTCAGTTCGCCGTCAAGAACCCATCGGCCCAGGATGGCGTCGCCTTGGGCGTCGCTGGGGTGGGACTCGGCCTGCCAAACCACCAGGCCATCCCCGCCCAAAATTCGATGGACTTTGGGCTGACTGGGGAACGTGCCCGCCTGCTGCGAAACCTGAACTTCCGTAGTGGTTTGGAACAGTTGGTAGGAGCTTTCGGTCAGGAAAATGTGTTGGTCTGCATCCACACTTTTGGGGCCGGTCTTCCAGACGACAAAAGCGTCGCCATCGCTGTCCAGCGAGGCGTCGATTCCATCCGTAAAGAAGGGGACGTCGGCCAGGCAGAACTTGGGGTTATTGGAGTCGATGGGCCAGTCGGGATTGTCGCCCTGGACGGAGTGATAGGCTCTGATGCAGGGGCGTACGGCGGCCAAGTCGGGGTCATAGAGTTCCCACCAGACATAGAAGGCCTGCCCGTTAGAGTTGGTGGTGACCACGCCATCGGTGGCGAAGGAGTCGTCCACGGTGCTTCCCTGTGCAAACCAGACGGTCCCGAGGAGTTCGTCCAGGCCGTTCAGAATGACGGTTTCGACCCTGTAGTTTTCTGCGGTGGTGTAGTGGTTATCGTTGCCTTTGGTGCCTACCACGGTGACGGATTCGCCCCAAAGCGGGGCCATTTTGGGGTGCCACGCAAACCCTTTGCCGTTGTCCAGCGGGCCGTCGAAGCTGCTTGCCAGAGCGACGGAGGGGCCTTTGGGCGTGCCGTCCAGGTTGAAACGACGCATTCTGGCCGAGTAGGCGTCGTCTTGGGCCGTGGCGCCAGGGGTCATGGCGTCCCAGGCGACAGCGAAGCCATCGGGGAACGCAACCACCGTCGGATTCATGGACTCTTTTCCGTTGTCGCTGATTCGCAACAAGCCCAGGTAGTCGTTGGCCAGAGGATGGCCCTGTTTGTCCACCAGACGTCCCACGATACACGAGAAGTTGTTATCGCAGATGAAGGGGGCATAGAAGCGCCAGACCACAATCATGCTGCCATCGGGCCACACGGCAAACGCAGGGGTGTGTGACACCGGAGCGGTGGTGGAACTGATGGCGACCTCCATGAGGCACGCGTCGGTCTCTTCGTAGCAATACTGGTCCAGGGCACAAGGTCAGTACCAGTTCGGGGTGGCGATACAGCCGTTGATGCCTTCGTCACACAGCTCTGCACCGTTGCAGAAGAGACCGTCATCGGGGCACGGATTACCGGTGTGTTTGCAGGCATCGAACTGTTCATCACAGGATTCGGTCCCGTTGCAGAACTCGTTGTCCGGGCATGGGTCCCCGGTTTGTTCGCAGATATCGGCCACTTCGTTGCAGGATTCGGTTCCGTTGCAGAACTGCTGGTCGTCCAGGCAGGGCACGTCCTTGACCGCACAGGCATCGGTATTCTCGTTGCAGAACTCTACGCCATCACAGAACAACGGATTGGGTGGGCACGGGTCCACGGGAGCCACGCAGGAATCGGTGTCCTCCAGGCAGCCTTCCTGGCCGTTGCAATAGAGGCCGTCATCCAGGCAGGGCACGTCGGAATGGCCGCATGTGTCGCTGGCTTCGATGCAGGTTTCCACGCCGTTGCAGAAGGTTTGATCGTCCTGACACGGAGTGGTCAGCGCTTTGCAGGTTTCGGTGATGCCATCACAAACCTCCTGGCCATTACAGAACTTGTCGTCGCCGCATTCCTTGCCCTCGGCGAAACTCCAGGCACCTTTTGCCTTGGCGGTGTTGCAGACCTGGCAGGGGTCTTGGGGCTTGGCGTCTCCGTCGTCCCAGCATTTGTTGCCAATCTTGCAGTCGTCGCAGGTAAGCGTGAAGGTGGCTTCATCCTCGAACAGCATGGTGCCTTCGGGTTTGTCGAAGACTTTGCGGGCAAAGACGCCCTCTTCCGATGGAGTGCAGGTGAAGACTTGGGCGGTTTCGCCCCGCACCGTAAAGGCCAGGCCGGAGCAACTGGGAAGGGTCACGTCCAGCGTGTCGGGCAGGTGCTCACCGACCACGGTAAAGGTGGCCAGGACACCCACGGTGCCCGTAGAGGGCTGAACCATAGAAACCACGGGTACGGGGGCCGGGTCGCAGTGGGTGCCATTGGAGACAAACCCATCGTCACAGTCGCAGACGGGTGCGTCGTTGACGATGCGGCAGGCTCCGTGGTCGTCGCAGGTGACGTCGGCGCAGCCCGAGACGGCCTCACACCTGAATTCATCCTTTGAGATGACCAGGGTCTGTTTTTCGCTGCACTTAGGGTATTTGCAGATCACCTGGCACTCGCCACTGCCTTTGCAGGAGCCGGAAGCCGAGACTTCTCCCAATTCTTTGTACGACCCGTCGGCGCCACAAGAGCCGCTTGCCTCTTTGGCGAACTCCAACTGAGCCCCCACGGGGCACTCCTGGTCACAATCGGTACCTGCCTTGATGGCTTCGTCGGCGGTACAGGCCGCAACGCCCGCTGCCAGCATGATTAGGGCGCCCCAGATCAAAAATCCCCGCTTCATAAGTACCTCCTGATGACGCGCAAGTGCCTGTCAGTCCAAAAGCTAAAGGGCTTCTCGCACGTACTTGTTCTCTTCTGCAGAATGGTATACCCCGTAACCGTTAATGTCCCAGGCCGTGCATCATCCCAACGAGATGCTCGGCCACCTTCAACAGTTCACTCATATATTCTTCCACTGCTTTCACACTGCCAGGCAGGGTGAAAAAGACGGTGGAATCGGCCACACCCGCCACGCTGCGGCTAAGCAGCGCATGCGGATTGGTTGCCCCGTATTTCATGCGAATGTGCTCCATGACCCCCGGGATTGTGCGAGTCAGTCGGGCTGAAACCACGTCGGGGGTGATGTCCCTGGGACCCGCGCCCGTGCCGCCCGTGGTCAAGACCAGGTCGTGGGGGGTGGCCAGTGCTTCGGAGATCACCTGATCCAGCATCGCCGCATCATCGGGAATCAGTTTTGTATCGATGGCCAGGTGCCAGCGGGTTGTGGCGAAGTGGTCCCGCAGCAGCGAGCAGATTCGGGGGCCGCTGAGGTCGGCGTACTCGCCGCGGCTGGCCCGGTCGCTGAGTGTCACCACCAGGATGCGAAACGGCCTGGGGATCCAGGCAATGGCATCACCAGCGGCAACACGGCCCGGCTTGATCACTTTGGCAAAGAGGCCCTCTTTGGGCATCACACACTCGCCCACTTCCTGGAAGATGGAACACTGGGTCCCGTGGCATTTTTTGCCAATATGTGTGACTTCCAGCTCCACCTCGCCGATGACGAAGCGGTCCAGCAGGGCCACCTTGCGCAGGTCCAGGCCTTGGATGGTCAAATTCTCTGCAAACTCGCCCGGTGAAGTCTTGCGGCCGGTTCGACTCTGGAATGAGTCAATCTCTTCCAGAGACAGCAGGCTGATCTGGCGGTCCCAATGGCCTGCGTGGGCGTCTCCAAACAAACCGGTTTCCACAATGCTGCCAGTCGTGACCGGCTGTTTCGCCGTTCCTTTGGCTACCGAAACGTTCACCGATACAACGATGCCACTCTTCTCTTCCATTCCAGCGCTCATAATTCTGCCTTCCCCACCACCGGTGCTTTAGTCTTTTTCAGAAGTTTAATACCGGAAATTTCCATGCTCTTGTCCAGGGCCTTGCACATGTCATAAATGGCCAGCAATGCCACGCTGACGGCAGTCAGGGCTTCCATTTCGACGCCGGTTTGTGACGAACAGCGGACCTTGGCCTGAATCCGAATACCCTGGTCCAACACCTCGGTGTCCACGTCCACCTTGGTAAGCGGCAGGGGGTGGCACAACGGAATCAAAATGTGGGTCTGTTTTGCTGCCTGAATGCCGGCGATTTTCGCCACGGTAAGCACGTTGCCTTTGGGGACCAGGTTATCTCGAATTGAAGCCACAGTGAGTGCCGAAAGGCTGATGAAACCTTCGGCCAACGCTTCGCGATGTGAGACCGGCTTGTCCGAGACATCCACCATCCTGGCTTCGCCGTTGCTGTCCAAATGGGTCCACCCTGCCGACATCCTAGCCCCCCACCGAATAGAAACAGTTGGTGTGGCTGGCCCGCCCCGACTGTGGTTTGGTTTCCACGGCCCGTCGTAAGGCTTCTGCAGCGCCCAATTCCCGCACATCAAATCCGATGTCCGAAAACAGACAAGGCAACAGGCGCCCCTGGCAGGTCAACCGGAGTCGATTGCACTGCGAGCACAAGCCGCCATTTCCCCCAATCACCTGCCAGAACTCGCCGGCACCCAGGTTCATCTCTCGGATGTAGCGAATGGGAAGCCCCCGGTCCGTTGCAAACCGGGCAACGGCCAGCGCATCGGGTTCTTCGGGCGAATCTTTGATGACGCAGTTCAGCTTGATGGGGTGCAATCCGGCCTCAATGGCGGCGTTTATGCCCTGGATCACGTCATGCAGGCGGTTGGTTCGGGTCACTGCCAGGAATCGGGCTGGATCCACGGTGTCCAGACTGATGTTGATCCGATGCAACCCAGCCTCTTTCAAGGGTCGGGCCAACGGTGCCAGCAACGTGGCATTGGTGGTCATGCTCAGGTCCTGAATCCCGGGTATGTCGGCAAGCATGCGAACCAAGCTAACCACGTCACGACGCACCAGGGGCTCTCCGCCGGTGATTCGCACTTTGCGGATTCCCAGGCTCACCGCCGTTTCCACGAACTTGGCCATTTCTTCGTAGCTAAGTACGTTGTGCTCTTGCGACAGGGGAAGCCCCTCTGCCGGCCTGCAATACGTGCACCGCAAATTGCAGCGATCTATTATTGATAACCGAAGATACTCTATCTTTCGATTATATTTGTCGTACAGC
>CAYTWV010000326.1:0-5585 GCA_964442235.1 uncultured Myxococcales bacterium
ACTCGTCTCCACGCCAGCGGCGGACAAAAAAGAAAAACCCCAGCAGAAAAAGAAACGCCGGAAGCACCACGCCCCATATCCTAAGAAGCCACACCACCACGGGATCCTGCAACGGTCGTTGGTCCATTCCCAAGAACGCCATCACCGCGTAGGCCGGCATGGCAAGCAGCGAGTTCCCCGGGGCCTTGGCTGCGTAAAGTGGCCCCGTGCACGCCGGCCCCTCTTTCTGAGGGTCTTCACACACAATGGCCGTATCGTTTACAAAAGCGCTGGAACTTGCCTTCCCCCGAAGGTCCTCGTAACGGACCCGATGGGGACCCTTTACGTCCTTCTGGCCTATGGCGATAGAGCCGCTCTCCACCATGGATTGGGTCAAGTAGATTCGGGTGTTTTCATTGGGATTATTTAGCGACGGCACGTAGGGCAGGAAAAAGAGGTACGCAAACAGGATGGTCCCGAACAACGCCACCCTGGACAGCCGCACTGCCAGCAGCGGCCGGGACTGAAGCCAAGAGATGTGCATCGTGATGGGCCCCTTGTGTTGCAGGCTGTTACAGACCGCGATGCCGGACCCGGGTGGTGACCAGATCCGCAAGCATGCGCGTGCCGTCCTTGAGCGGGTTGACCTTGGAACGCAGGTCATTCCGCCAGATTACGGGGACTTCCTTAATCGAGAACCCAAGGCGCCGTGCGATGTATAGAACCTCGCCGTCGAAACCGAAGCCATCGATGGTCGCTTTGCTGAAGGTCTCTTTGGCGGCCTGCCTGGTGAACAGTTTGAACCCACACTGAGAATCCTGCACACCGGGCAGCAACATGGCTTGGAACGCCAAATTGAAGGCTCGCCCCAACCACTCACGATGGGCGGGCTGATGAATCTGAATCTCCGCATCCTTCAGCCCCCGAGAGCCGATCACAACGGGATGGGCATCCAAAAAGGCCGCCAACTTCTCGACTTCCTCGATGGGCGTGGAAAGGTCTGCATCGGAAAACAGAATGGCGTCGCCCCGGGCGTTCAAAACTCCGTTGCGAACGCTGAACCCTTTGCCCCGATTTCCCGGATTGTTCAGCAATCGCAATTCGGACCAGGTCTCTGCCATCTGCTCGACCAGTTCTTCCGTCTTGTCCGTACTGCCGTCGTTTACCACCAACACTTCATAGCCGCGTGCTTTGCGGTCCATGAACGTGCGGATCAATTCCAGAGACGCGGGCAGTCGCTCGGCTTCGTTGTATGCGGGCACCACTACGGTCAGATTTGCGGGGACACTCATGGGCACTCTCCGATGGCTCCGGGAGGGTCACTTATACGCTTTCGGCCTCTGGAATTTCAAGCCAATACGGCCTCACCCTGCCCTCTCCCCGGGATCGGGAGAGGGGATTTTCCGGGCCCAGGGCCGCCAGCTTAACGAATCATGCCTTCAAATGCGAATGCGATGGTCTCTTCAACCAGAAGATCCAGGTTGGCATCCCTAATTCGGCCGGACCAGAACGCTTCGGCCATGGAGACCACCAGCCCAACGATGGCGTGGGCCACAATGTCGGTGCGAAATGGCCTGGTAAACCCCGACCGCACCGCATGGGCCAGAAATCCCTGGGCCAGGGCCTGGAACCCTTGAAATACCTCGTCGACCTTGCGCTGGAACTCAGGGTCTATGGTGCGACCTTCCCGCAGAAGCAGGCTGGCCAGATCCCGATTGTCGTCCAGCACCCTGGCCATGGCGCGATAGGCTTCCTGGGAAGCCGAGCGAAATTCGGCCACGTTTTCCGGGGGACGGTTCTCCATCTCTTCAAACTGGGCCGCAACCTTGTATAGCAGCACTTCGAACAGTGCATCAAAGACCTGACGTTTGTCCGTGAAGTGCCGGTAAAAGGTGCCCTGCCCTACCCCGGCTTCGGCCACGATGTCGGAAATGAGGGTCCTGTGGTATCCCTGCCGGACAAAAACTCGGGACGCTGCATCCAAGAGCGCCTGGCGGCGTTTCTCGGTTCGCTCCAGATCCTTCTGCTTTCTAAGTTCTGAGGGCATCGACCTCTCCTTCCGTGTGCGCGGGCCATTTTACACATTTCTTCGCAAACGCGGCGCAAGACTTTTCCGATCCAGGTGTGTAGACTCGCACGTCCGGGCTCAAGGTAGCCCATTTGGGGACTTTTGCGGGGGTATCCACATGTCCGTTTGTCGAAGAAGCATTTGGTCGAATTTGAGCGCAGTGTGCCTTGGAGTGCTGCTGGCAGCGGGCTGCGGCTCTGGGGGAACTACCGAGTTCCCGGACGACGGATGGCTTGAGGCAGACGCCGTGGACTCTATCCAGGAAGACACTCTGGAAGAGTTGGGGGACCCGGATACGATCGATGAGGATCTTGGCGATCTGGACGATCAGGACATCGAGATCAAACCGTACTGCGGCGACGGCCTTTGTGCTGCCACGGAAAACGCAGTGAAGTGCCCCGAAGACTGTGTGGCTCCCAGTTGTGGCAACGCGGTCTGCGACGTGGGCGAAAACAAGGCCAACTGCCCGATGGATTGCACCTTCAGTTGTGGCAACGGTTCCTGCGAAGCCATGGAATCCGAAACCACGTGCCCGGCGGACTGCGCTGCCGAACTGAAATGTGGCGATGGCCTGTGCAAAAGCCCTGAAACCTGCACCACCTGCGTCCAGGACTGCGGCAAATGCCCGCTGGTGTGCGGCGATGGCCAGTGTGTAGAGGGTGAAACCTGCACCTCTTGCGCCACGGACTGCGGACCCTGCCCGGCTCAGTGTGGCGATGGCAAGTGTAACGGCACCGAGAACTGCACCTCGTGCAATACCGACTGCGGGAGTTGCCCGGCGGTGTGCGGAAACGGCGATTGTGAATCGGGCGAAACCCAGGGGAACTGCCCCGCGGATTGCGGCACGGTCACCACATGTGGAAACGGTTCGTGTGACGCCGGCGAAAGCCAGGCCAGTTGCCCGGCCGACTGCGGCACGGTCTCGACGTGCGGCAACGGGAACTGTGACTCTGGGGAAACCCAGGCCAATTGCCCGGCGGATTGCCAGGGCGGTGGCGGCGGATTGTTGGGCGATTGTGGCGATGGCGAATGTGGCCTTATTGAACAGTTCACCTGCCCCGAAGATTGCAGTGGTGGCAGCGGTGGAACCGGCGGCGGTCTCATGGGTGACTGCGGCGATGGCGAATGTGGCCTAATTGAACAGTTCACCTGCCCCGAAGATTGCAGTGGTGGCAGCGGTGGGACTGGCGGCGGTCTCATGGGTGACTGCGGCGACGGCGAGTGTGGCCTTATCGAGCAGTTCACCTGCCCTGAAGATTGCAGCGGCGGCAGCGGTGGGTCCGGCGGCGGAATGATGGGCGACTGCGGCGACGGCGAGTGTGGCCTTATTGAACAGTTCACCTGCCCCGAAGACTGTGCCGGTGGCAGTGGAGGCAGTGGCGGAATGACGGGAACGTGTGGGGATGGCGAGTGTGGAATGATCGAGCAGTTCACCTGCCCGCAAGATTGCCAGTAACGTCTACTTCTTCAGATAATCCCAAACCACTTCGTCATGACGGGCCCATCCGGGCTCTACTTCGGCCAGCACCATGCTCTCGGCCTTTCCACCGATCAGGGGGATGCCGATGTTGATGTTGAAGTCCGAGCAGAGTTCGGTCTCGGCGCCGACGACCTTCATCTTCATCGAGCCCCACACCTTCACCTTGCTGGAAAAGGCGTTGTTGGGGTGATGGGTCCACTCGCAGCTCTTTGTGGCCAGGTCCCAGGTGTAGTGAGCGTCGGCGGTTTCGGTCTTGGTCTTGTCTACGCCGGTGATTCCCTTGGCGTACTCAACGGTGTGCACGTCGTACGTCACCTTCGTCTCCGTGCGGACGAACTTGCTGACCGAAGCCGAGACCGCCCCTTGGGCCTTCTCACGCAGAACCTGGAATTCCGGGTCGGTCAGAATCTCCAACAAACGGGCCGGATCAGTCTTGAAGCGAACAATATGCTCCGAACGTTTCGCCATGGGGTTCTCCTTTCTAAGCTAAACCAGTGACTTCGTATCTCGGTCCTCCCCCTCGACTCGGCCTTTGGCCGGCTCGGGGTAAACGACTGGGGGGCGGAACGGGATATCGGGCCAGTCGTTTAGCAACGGGGGAAGTCTACTGCACAGTGAGATTCCAGTCATCAATGTTAATGATGGCGCTTCCGGTCCATCCCGCGCCGTCGTCATACAGTCGTATCAGGCCGCGCACATAGGCTGCGTCCACGGGCGCAGTGGCCTCAAGGGTCAGAAGTTGCCAGTTGGCCCCGTCCACAGTGTAGTCCGCAGCGTACACGGCACTTCCGGCACCGGTTTTGTCCGCCTTAAAGAAGGCGATGCCCAGACGCGCCCGCCCGCTGACCGAATTGTCCAGAACCTGCACGGTCAACGTGGCCTTCTGCCCCTCGACGGCGGGGGCATAGTAGCCCTGCACGAAGTCCTGGTTGGTCGTAGAGGTCCAACCCAGCTTGCAGCTTGCGACGCCGGCGTAAAAGGCCGTGGTGTCCCGATTGGAGGTCATAAAGGTCCCGGCGTTCAGGAAGTCTGCAGGGGGATTGTCGAATCCGGCCTCTTCAAAACCCCAATTGGAGTCGTCGAAGGTGGGGGCAGCGCCGCAGTTGGTGGTGTTGATGCTTTGCAGATCCGTGGCAGAAACGAAGACTTGGATGCGATGAATCTGATCGTATTGGGTAATGACGCCACGCAGCAAATTGAAGGTGGCACCCACGCAGAGTTCCCCGGGGGTATCCAATCGCAGTGCGATGGTCGCCTGATTGCCATACGCTACCACGGCGTCTTTGTCCGTAATCTGCACCACGGTCAGGCCGTTCCCGTACACCAGACGGCTCTCGATGGATTCCGACGGAACCACATTGGCCGCCACCAACTCGATGGCAAATTCGGTGGGGTCGCCCGAACCGATAATCGTGCAGCTTTCCACCTTGGTGACTTCCTGCTGGCCCAGGTAATTGCCCCACTCCAGCACGTGGCATTCGATGACATCGCCCGCTGCGGGGGCCGTGAACTCCATGGTGGGCAGATAGAACTCCATCCCGTGTTCGCTGCTGTCGTCATAGACAAAAAAGCCTTTGTCGAAAGCATAGGTGACCAGGCCACCCACGATTTTGACGTCCACGGGGCCTTCCGCACAGTTCAGCAGCCCGGCGATGTTGTCGCCATAACCACACGAATTGGGGTCCACAACATCTTCGACCACCTCGACATCCTCCACCACGTCGGGTTGAGTGTTGTCTTCGATTTCGTCGGGGGGATTGGTTTCGTCGGGCTTGGCGGTATCTTCGACCACATCGGGCTTAGCCGTGTCTTCAACGGGCGTAGTGTCCTGCACATCGGCCACATCAACGGCCAAATCCTGGGCCACATCCGAAGGGGTCACCTGATCAGGGTCCTTTACGTCGGCGGGTGCATTGTCCGGGTCACTGGCCTGGTCATCGGCCTTCAAATCGGCGGGATCCTTGTTGGAATCCGAGCCACAACCATTCAAACCGGCCAAAGCCAGTCCCAAGAGAATCAGGGTCACAAGCGAAATGCGTTTCATGATGATGTCCTCCG
>CAYTWV010000327.1:0-2607 GCA_964442235.1 uncultured Myxococcales bacterium
CCAGGATGGAACCGAAGTCGCATGTTTCCCCACTTACATTCCTCAAGACGGCTCGCAGCCCAGCGGGGATGCCCTGGTGCTTGACCTGGGAGGCACCAACTTCCGGGCCGCTCACGTTCGTTTTGAACCAGGCAAGGCCCCCTCGCTGTGCGCCGGGCCCGCCGGAGCGCAACTTCCCATCCGCCGAGGCGAACCACTCCCCCTGGAGACCTTCCTCGAGTTCCAGACCAAAGCCCTTGAACAGGTCGCCCCCCACGATGCCTTGCTGCCTCTTGGGTACTGTTTTTCCTATCCCGCCAAGGCCCAACTGGACGGGGACGCCGTGTTGACCCGCTGGACCAAGGGTGTCGACATCCCCGGAGTGGTGGGCCAGGGTGTCGGGGACCTCTTACGCCAACACGCAAGCCAACATGGGTTGGACCTGCCCCGGGTCGTGGTCATTAACGATACCGTGGCGGCCCTCTTTGCCGGTCTGGCGTTGGGCGAGGCCGATGGCTACATCGGGCTGATCGTGGGAACAGGCACCAATATGGCCTCGTTTTTCCCGGCAAAAGCCGTCCCGAAACTGGCCTCGAATCTGGTGGCGTCGTTCCCCTCGCTTCCAATCAACCTAGAGTCCGGCAACTTCAAACCCTCACATCTGAATCAGTTCGATGACCTGCTGGACCGCAAATCCGAAAATCCCGGCTTCCAACGATTCGAGAAAGCCGTCTCGGGGGCGTATCTGGGCCGCCTGTTTGCGCTGGCATGTCCCGAGCACCCCTTTGACCCCGAATCCGGAGCCCAAGGGCTTGTGGAGTTGCTGGAAACGACCAACTGCCCGCCGGATGTCCGCCTTCTGGCGCAAGCCATTCTGGACCGTTCCGCAGACTATGTGGCAGCGTCGCTGGCGGGACTTTGTGCCTATTTGAACCGATTCGCACCTATGAATACCGTGCGCATTCTGGCCGAAGGTTCGTTGTTCTGGAAGGCGCCGGGATTTTCGGGGCGCGTGCAGGCAACCCTGCAGAAACTCTGCACCGAGTTGGGCCTGCCCACCCGTTGCCACATCGCCGCCCTACCCCACGCCAACTTGTTTGGCACCGCCGTGGCGGCCCTGGCCGCTACTCCCCGATAATCTTCACCAGGATTCTTTTGGCCCGCCGGCCATCAAATTCGCCGTAAAATATCTGCTCCCACGGTCCAAAATCCAGGCGGCCTTGGGTCACGGCCACAACAACCTCTCGGCCCATGACCGAACGTTTCAGGTGGGCGTCGCCGTTGTCTTCGCCGGTTCGGTTATGGTTCCAGCGGCTGGTGGGGGCGTGAGGGGCCAGCCCTTCAAGCCAGCCCTCAAAATCTTTGTGAAGCCCCGATTCGTCATCATTGATAAATACACTGGCCGTGATGTGCATCGCATTGACAAGGCAAAGGCCCTCCATGATGCCACTCTCTTTCAGCGCAGTGTTCACTTGCGGAGTGATGTTCATAAATGCCACTCTGGTGGGGATGTTGAACGTCAGAACGGTTCGATGGCTCTTCATGAGGATTCTCCTTGGTCAGGGCCCGGTGTTGAACCTTGGCAGGTCGAGGCCCCATACTAGCGGCGCAGTAACCGCGTGTCACGCAGCCGTTGCCTGTACGGATGGCAGGGGCTATGATGCGCTCGAAAGGCGGGGACGATGCTGAATGCGCCATCCCAGGAAGGGCGTGTTTTTGGTGAGCGCTACCAGGTGATCCAGGAGGTGGGGCGCGGCGGGATGGCTGTGGTCTACAAGGCACTGGACCTGCGGCTGCAGCGTTTGGTCGCCCTGAAAGTCCTCTACCCGGCCCTGGCTGGACGCCCTGAGACCCGCCGCCGGTTTGAACGAGAAGCCCTGGTCGTCAGTCGATTGGCCCATCCCAACATCGTGCAGATCTACGATTACAGCGGGCCTGACTCCGAAGAGAAATTTATCGTCAGCGAGTTTGTAGAGGGCATCACGCTCAAGACATACATGCAGCAGCGTGCCCGGCTTTTGCCAGAAATTGCGGCCATGATCGTCGAGCAGATCTCGTCGGCCCTGGCTCACGCTCACTCCCTGGATATCGTCCACCGAGATGTGAAGCCCGAAAACGTCATGCTGGGCCAGGGAATGGTCAAGTTGACCGATTTCGGGATCGCCCAAATGGTCGATTTTGAGGAAATGACCGTCACCGGAACCATGGTCGGTTCCCCCGCATTCATGTCGCCCGAACATATCGAGGGCAAAGGCGCAGACCCTCGGTCGGATGTGTTCAGTCTGGGAACCCTCTTCTACCACCTTGCCGTGGGAGAACTGCCCTTCAAAGCCCCGACGGCGCACGCCCTGCTAAGGAACATTCTGGAAGTGCGATACGTGCCCGCCCACGAGGTCAACCCCGCCGTGGGGGATGGAATCTCGACGATTATCGGACGTTGCCTTCGCAAAAACCCGTCGGACCGATACGCTTCGTGCCTGGACTTGAACGAGGCCATCCACAACCACTTGCGCAGCGTGGGGCTGAGCGACGAGTGTGGCCCTGAATTGCGTAAGTTCTTCGCCGATGAAGTCCGAACCGAAGCGGTCATGCGCATTCAGGTCGTGGATGCCCTGCTGGAGGAAGCAC
>CAYTWV010000327.1:2617-5573 GCA_964442235.1 uncultured Myxococcales bacterium
TGCGGCCTTGCGCTTGTTGGACCGGGGCCTTTTCCTGGACGACTCCAGACAGGATCTGGGCTCCTATCTGGACAAGATGCGGATACGTCACCAGCAGCGGCGCTGGATCATGACTGCGGGGCTCTCGTGTCTCGGAGTCGTTCTGGCGGCTGCCGCTTCTTGGGCCATCTGGTACTCGCTTCAGACGGAACAACTCCCCTCCACTCCCTCCGATATGGTGGAAGCGGGCCCCCTGGAGGCGCCCACCCCAAACTCGTCGCCTCTCTTGGGCAAGACTGGGGCTGGTTCGGCCCCCAATCTCCGGAAATGGGAGCTTGCCCCAACTTGGTTGGATGACGATATCGCTGCCCAGTCCGACGTGATCGCAGAAGAGTCCGATGTGGTAACACCTTTGGCGGCAGCGCCCGTCCGCAAGGGCCTTTGGGACTCGTTTGGCGAGACCCGAGTCAAGGCGTCCGGGCTGGTCAGGGGCTTGCGCAGTTGGAAACCCTGGAACAGCCGGGAGAAACTCGTTCCGCCCAATGCGGTCCCAGAGGGAATGCGGGACAAGGTCCGCCGCATCAATCCCGTAAATGGCGGCGACAAGTTCAACGGTGGAAACTCCGGGGCCAATTCGAATGTGGTGCAGTACGGTACTGTGACTTTGGAAGCCTATCCCCCGGCGGTAGAAATCCGGGTGGATGGGCGTTTGCTGGGAATCAGAAAGGTTGGTGCCACGGAAATGAAGTCCGGCGAGCATCTTCTGGAACTTCACCATCCCTCGTGCGGCGTTTGCGAAGATCGTCGGGTCGTCTTCCTGGTTCCTTCAGGGTCCACCACACAACTGAAAGAGCGCATCGGATTCAAACCCGCCATGCTGGTCGTGGATGCGTCGGGAACGGGCCAGGTCTTTGTGAATGGGGCACTGGTCGGACGCCTTGGCGAAACCTTCACCCTGAACGCCACCACGCACCGACCCTGGGACGTGGAAGTAAAGGTCCTGTTTGACGACGGTCGCCCGCCCGCCTCGGGCACGGCCCGGGTGCAAGCCGGAACCAAAACCCGGTTGGGCCTTACCCCTCCGTGAACCAGAGCCAGACCTCTTGGGCTGTAACGTGCCAGAATTGCTGAGTTTTGTTAGAAGTGCTGCGAAACGGCGGGCCTAAAAGGATCTTCGACTCTGACCGCTACTCCTGGTAGAACAGCGTGATGGTCAAACAGTGGAACTCCCGATCGGAACTCTGCGTCACCGTTCGGTCCACCAGTTTGATGTGCGGGTTCGCACGAAGCCACTTTGTGATCTGCTCCCCCAGTTCCTCTCGCTCCCGAGCCTTGGTCGCCGAGAACACCTTCACTCCATTGAAGCTCTCCATGATTTTATTCCTCCCTCGAAAACCGTCCACGCCCCAAGAAAGGGCCCCCCGGCCCTTTGGTTGCAGGCAGAATCTAGCACGTGGCAGTCACTGGCGCAACAGCGGCCCCATTTCATGACTCACTGCGTTGTAGCCCCCTTGCCTCTTTCGAATTGACAGCGCAAGACTCTTCCTCTATACGTTCGGCCGGACTCGTGACTGCTCTGGAGGGGCTTCATGCCTACGAAAATCAAGATTAAGCAGGAAACATCCGCTGCGTCGCAGCCGGATCAGGTGATGACCACACTTCAGAAGACCTACGGGATTCTGGACAAGTTTAAGGTCCATCTCGTGGTTGGCGCCTTGGGATGCGTGGTCATCCTTCTCGCCATCTCGGGGTTCTACTCTTATAAGGAGAACTCCAAGAAGGAAGTCGCCAAGGAGTTCATCGAGGCGTTCAAGTATGCCTCGGCTCCCGTGGGCGAGGATGCCAAGCCCGTGGGCAGCATTCCTGCGTTCAAGACCGACGCAGAGAAGAACGAGAAGCTGACCACCGAATTGCAGGCCTTCCTGGCAAATCGGGATGGCTCGGTCATCGCCCCCACCGCCCAGGTGGCTCTGGCGGCCGTGCAGATGGAGACTCAGAAGTACAAGGAAGCTTACGATACCTTCGTGGCCGTGCTGGCCCGGGATGAACTGGCTGTCCTGAAGCCCATCCTGCTGGAGAGCGTCGGCTTTGCGGCGTTGCGCCTGGGGCAGTTCGACGAAGCCGAAAAACGCTTCGGCGAAATGCGGGATGCTACCGCCAATGCATTCGTCAAGGCCCGTGCCCTGGTTCACCTGGGCGACATGTACAATCCCGGCACCGTTGGTGTGGCTTCGCCCAAAGACGTCGCCAAGGCCAAGGATTTCTACAAGCAGGCCAACGACCTTTTCCCCGAGAACCCCGAGGGAGACACTGGCAGCCTCGATCAGCTCTTCAAACTGTTCGACCCGGCCAAAGAGATTCGTAACGACGTCAACGTCCGCCTCGCCCTGCTCGCCCTGTAGCCTCTCTTCTTCCCAACATTACGCCTTGTTTCTGACAGCCGCCTAAGGTATGTATCACGCGCCCGTGAGGGATGTAGGGGAGGTGTGAACGTGACTGAGCGACTGAAGGTGGGAACCCTGCGATGGATGCTGGTGGTTGGCGCTCTGGCCCTCTGCACAGACGTGGCCGTTGGCAAGCCTCTGCTCCAGGTCGCCTGGCGCTTCCGCATCGACGAGCACATCCCGCTGGTCTACAAACCCATGGAAATGGCCACGCCTGTGGTAACTCAGGATGGACGATGGGTCTACGCCGGCGGCCTGGACGGAATGTTCTACAAACTGGATGCCGTTTCCGGCAAACCCTATCACCGCATCAAGCTGGATGGCGCCGTCAGCGCCCAGCCTCTGCTGGAAGGCCGTGGTGTCGTCGTCTGCACCGAAGAAGGCTCGATCTTCTATTTGAACGCAGCAGACCTGACCCCTATCTGGCAGAAATGGGTTCGTCTGCCCGGCGTGGTGCGCCATCAGCCCCAATCCCTGATCGATGAAGTACTGGTGCTGGTGGATGACCGTGGCGTCATGAACGTGCTGTCGCT
>CAYTWV010000328.1:0-5556 GCA_964442235.1 uncultured Myxococcales bacterium
GCCAGTACTTCCTGGTCGTTCAACCACACATGGACTCGAAATCCGGTCACTCGAACCCGCAGACGATTGCGGGTCTCACCCGCATTGGCCTCGGGTTGTGCGGCCACGCAGTGGATGAACTCGGGATAGACATCAAAAAGGCGGTCCACGCAGAATCGCCCCGAACCATAGACCAGAATTCTATACCCGAACCGTTTTTCGAAAGTACCAAACTCCAGTCCCCAACCCCCATCGTTCCCTTCATCCAGGGTTTTCGCTTCCACGACTACATCAAAGTCCCGGGGCACCTGCCCCAGGTACCAGATGGGCGAGATTCCCGTGGCGATAGAGCTGTTCCGGACCAGCAGTCCCTGTTCATCGACCTGGGACGCCACATATCGGGACTCTTTCAGGTCCCAGACCGGCGAATCCTGGTCGAAGCCCTGGGAGAGCACCTTGCCCGCCGGCAAAACAGGGCCGGAACCCATGGGAGTGGTGTTGGGGATTGGTGAACAAGCCAACAGCGACGCAGCAAGAAGCGCCCCAAGACCCACGTATCGACTTTGCCAGGTCATGATGCCCCCCCCCGAACGAAGCGCAACTGTTAGTATGGAAGGATGTCGTGCGCTCCCATCTCTTCAAACATCTCCATTAACTGGCAAAGCGGAAGCCCAACCACGTTGGAGTAAGAGCCTGAGATATACTCAACCAAATAGCTGCCCACGCCCTGAATCGCGTACGAACCCGCCTTGTCCAGGCTTTCGCCGATGGAGAGGTACTTGTCGATTTCGGGACGGGTCATTCGTTTCATCTTGACCTTGGAGACGACGGCCTGGATTCCCTCTTTGTTCTTCAACATGTCGAAGATGCAGAAGCCGGTGATGACGGTGTGCTCCCGGCCGGACAGACGCTGCAACATGTCAAAGGCCTGCTCGGTGTCTCTGGGTTTGCCAAAGACTTCTCCATCCAGGACCACGACCGTATCCGCTCCGACGACCCATCGAGAGGGCTGTTCCCCCCGTGCCAGTACTGCCCCGCCGGTTCTGCCCGGGCCGCTGTCGGCAGCGGACTGCATGGCCAGGGTCGATTTGACGCGGGCCACGACGCCAAGCACCTTGGCCCGGGACATACGTTTCACGAACTCCGTGGGCTCTTCGTTAGGCAGCATGGTCTCGTCCAGGTCGGAGGGAACGGTTTTTACCGCAAACCCGATCTTCTCGAGCAGCTCTTTTCGTCTGGGGGATGCCGAAGCAAGAATGAGTTGATAGGCCATGGGAACCTCTTCCAAACGGTCGTGCGCACTATAGCGGGTGGGGGCCCACCCTGGCAAGAGGTACAAGAGCCCCGCATTCTTGCGGGCAACCCACACTTGACATTGGCGGCGTCCGTTGCAGCATGTCCTGGTGACCATGCAGTGAACGCACGCAGAGTTGAGGGAAGCCATGGCAACTGGCGGCACCGAAGTGGAATTGAAGCTGGCACTGGATACCCATGACCCGCTGACGCTGTTCCTGACTCGATTCGGCCAGCCCCAATCGGTCGTGACACAATGGAATCACTATTATCGATGCACTGCGGCCCCCGAGTTGATGGTGCGTGTGCGAAAGGAGGTCCAGCCCAGTCCATCGGAAGCGCCTTTTCGTTGGGTCCTGACGGTGAAAGGCAAGACGCTGTCCCAAGACCAGGGAGTTTTCATCCGAAAGGAGGAGGAACAGGCCCTGTGCCTGGGAAGTCTGGACTTTGAGACCCACGAGGGGCGTATGGAGCTACTGCTCTCGCATGCTCTAACGTCGTGGCTTGGTGGAACTTGGAACTACCTTGGATGCCTGAAGAATTGCCGTCGGGTGTTTTGCTGGCAGGGGCTGGACCTGGAACTGGACCAGAGCTTCTTTCATGATGACCCGATGCCAGGCTGGGAATTGGAAGTGGAGACTCAAACAGCCAGAGAGTCGCTGCTGGGTGTGCGAAACTTGCTGGATGAGATGGGAGTTGCGCACCACGCCCAAACTCAAGGCAAGTTCAGTCGATTTATGGCATCGATCCGGCAGCAGCGTTCGTAAACCGGCCCGGAAAGGCGGTCTTGCCCCTTCATCGCCCGAAAAGTTGCGAGGCCCCCTTGCTCCGCTACACTGCGGCTCGGAGGGCAAAACCCATGCAGAGAATCGTGCCTGAACTGGACTACAGCTTCGAGAGCGACGACAGCGAATTCAGTGTGATCCAAGGCGACTGCCTGCAAGTCATGCAACGATTTGCGGATCACTCTGTGGATATGGTTTTTGCCGATCCTCCCTATTTTCTGTCCAACGGCGGCATGACGTGCAAGTCGGGCAAGATGGCATCGGTGGACAAAGGGCAGTGGGACAAGTCGGCCGGCATCGGGGAAGACTACGGCTTCCATCTGGCGTGGCTGCGAGAGTGCCGCAGGGTGCTTAAGCCGACCGGGACCATCTGGGTGTCGGGCACTCATCACACCATATTTGCCATCGGTTTTGCCATGCAGAACCTGGGGTACAAGGTCCTTAACGACATTGTTTGGTACAAAAAGAACCCGCCTCCCAACTTGAGCTGCCGGTACTTCACTCACTCGACGGAAACCATCCTTTGGGCCCGGGTTTCCGAGACTTGCCGTCACAAGTTCAACTACCACGCCATGAAAGAACTGAACCATGGCAAGCAGATGCAAAGCCTTTGGACCATCATGGCGCCCCGAGCTGCCGAAAAGCAGCAAGGACGCCACCCGACCCAGAAGCCCATGGAGCTTTTGGAGCGCATTCTGCTGGCCAGCACCGAGCCAGGCGACTTGATCCTGGATCCGTTCTGTGGCAGTGGAACCACGGGGGTTGCCGCTACCAAACTGGGTCGCCGGTTTGTGGGCATCGAACTCTCGGCAGAATACGCTGCGTTGTCCGTGCGACGTTTCCAGGCTCAGAAACAGTCCGATGTGGCTCAGTCCGTTGAGATTCCCGCCCCCGCCACCTTCGTGAACGCCCCTTCGTTCAACTGAGCCGCCAGGTCGGCAAAGATCACTTCTTATAATTTCTTAATACAACTGATATGCCGAGAAGGTTCCACGGGACGCACCCGGGGCCGTCACGACGCCCGCTGCCACAATTCGGCCGCCGCTGGTGAAGCCGATGGCCGGTTCCATGGGGCCCGGTACGCTGGTCTCGGACAACTGCCTGGGTTCGGTGCCAGGACCCACCTCGTAGAGCCGAATGGTGCCCTGGGCCGCCCGGTAGTATGCAACCAGGACCGTGGAGGACTGTGGCAGGGCCAGCAACCCCAAACCACCCACGGGGGGGGCCGTGCAATCGGCCGGAATGGCCTGAGAGTCCAACGTCACGGTTCGTAACTCTCCGTCTACGGCCGAGGCAAAACGAAGCGCCCCCGACTGGCAGTCGTACCACGCCAGGACGCCGTCTTCACCCCTGCCCGCTGCCTCCAGCGCGACGACCCTGTCGTCCATGGCCAGGGCCGAGGCTTCCCAAGGCGACTTCTGCCCCCGGTGCAACACCATCAGGCCCGTGGGGCGAATGGCCGCTGCAAGTTCCAAACGACCGCCTAAGGCAAAAAGGGAGGCCGGGGCCACGGGGATGCGGTCCGATTCGTCGGGAAGGACTACCTGAGTCCAATCCTGAAACGTACCCTGCACCCACTGGGTCCAGAACAGCCTGCCTTGAGGATCTGCCGCACACACTTGTACGCCGCCGCCCGAGTCCCACGCGTGCCACGCTCCCACAAAAGGCTGCAGGCGTTTGGGCAGGAGGCGTTGCGTGAATTGGCTGGGTGAGCCAGTCAGGAGGGCCAACTGGCCTGGAAGAATTTCGACCACCAGGGAGTAGGGGTCGGGACCTCCTTCAGTCAACGAAAGAACGGGCGTGGCGGTGGAGGCCGGATCCCTGAGTGCCGGGACGGTCCAGTCCAGTATCGAAGGTTCTTTACCGGTCCCCAGCATATATCGGCCCCATGCCGGGTCGTACAGAAGTGAGGCGGTGCCTTGGGTGCGAATATACGACACATGGTGGGAGGCGGCAGCGGAAGCGGACAACATCGTGGGGAAGGTTGTGCAAAGCCCCGTGGCAGGATCCAGCGAGAGGCCCGACTCACACGTTGAGGTGGCCGTGCCGGTCTGTTCTGTGCAGGAGGCTGCGCAAAGAAGGAGGAGCAGAATCAGGTGGGTGCGCAAGAGGGCCACGTGGGACTCGGTCGCTATTTGATCAGGCAGAAGGAGAAGCCGGTGCAGCAGACGCAGAGCGAGCACGGAGGCGTGCAGGTGTTGCAGTTGGGAGTGGGGGTGCAGCCATCGGCTCCGCAGGCACCGGGCAGAAGGCAGATACCCAGGTTGGCCACGTCGTACTCGCAGGAAGTGCCCTGCATGACCTTGTACTGGCAGCCTTTGGTTGGGTCGCATTCGTCTTTGGTGCACTCGTTGTTGTCCTGGCAGACGACGGGCTGGCCCGGCACACAACTGCCCGAGATACAGGTGTCTTTGTCGGTGCAAGGGTTCTGATCGTTGCAGGGGATGCCCGTGGTCGGCTTGTGCTGGCAGGTGCCGTTCTCGCACATGTCCATGGTGCAGGGGTTGCCTTCGTCGGTGCAAACGCTGGAGTTGTTGGGCCAGTTGCAGCCGCCGGGCAGCAGCGGGTTACACAGGTTGTCGGTACAGGGGTTGTTGTCGTCGCAGTCCTTGGTGGAGCCCTTACAAACGCCAAGGTTGCACTGATCATTTGCTGTACATTCATTAGAGTCATTGCAGGGTGCCTGATTGTACGGGAAGCTGCAGTTGTTCGTGGCGGGGTCACACACGTTGTCGGTGCACGGGTCACCGTCGTCGCAGATGCCATCGTCCACGACGCCATCGCAGTTGTTGTCCTTCTGGTCGCAGATTTCGTTTTTGCCGGGATAGGAGCCGCTGTCGCTGTCGTTGCAGTCGCCGCCGCCGTTGCCGCAGATGACGGGGGTTCCGATGGTGGTCATGGTCTTGTCGCAGAAGCCGTCCTTGTCGTCGTCGCAGCCGTCGTCTACGTAGCCATCACAGTCGTTGTCGACGTCGTCGCACACTTCCAGGGCCGGGGCAACGGCGTCACACTCGGTCAGTCCCTGCATTTCGCAGACGCGGGTGCCAGCGCACGTGCCCTGCTCGTTTTTGGCGTAACAGGTCGTCGAAGCGGATTTCTGAACGGCCAGTTGTGTGCAAAGGCACTGTCCCGACTCGGGAACACACTGCTTGAAGTTGCCGCCGGGGGTGGTGATTTCGTCGCAGACGTAGCCGGCGGGGCACGCATCGGCGTCGGCGCTGCAGTCTGCACCGCAGAAGCTGCCTTCATCGCCTTTGGCCAGGCAAAGGTCCAACTTGGCAGAGTCGACGCCCTCGGGGGCGCATTGACTGTTGCTGTCGCATGGATTGCAGAGGTTCACAAAACGAGGGACGCAGATGTAAATCAGGTCCGGATCGGTGGCTGCTTTGGCGCACACCCAGCCGGCGGGGCAATCGTCTTCGCACTGCTTCGAGCACTTGGAGCCCGATGGAGTCGGCACGCAGAAGCCGCTGTTGCATTCAGGGTTGTCGGTGCAGGG
>CAYTWV010000329.1:0-5549 GCA_964442235.1 uncultured Myxococcales bacterium
GTTACCCACTCCCTGACGGTCGTGGCACTGATTAGTACACTCCGTCCCCCCAACCCCTGGACTTTTTCGACGGCCCCTTACGGTCGTGGCACAGACACACCAAGTCACCCCACAAAACACGGCGGCAACCAGGGTCGATTCGTACTAGGTGAGCATGGACTGGATGCGCTGCATAAAATCATTGAGTTGAGCGGCGTATTCGGGGCTGCCTTCGATGCGGACCCGGCCTTTGGCCACGCCCTCGACGAAATCCACGTCCTTCAGCAGCACGGCAAGGGCTCCGTCCACCCCGTTGAAACGCATGTGAACAAACGGTCGGCGCCGGGTGTATGTGCCCCTGCCAGACTTGGTTCGACCGCCCTTCACACGCAGATAGGCAGCGATTCCGCCCGGGTCGACGGTGATTTGGTAGATGCGGTCCGGCTGCTTTTTGGTCCAGGCCGTCATCTCCTCATCGCCGCCCTTGTTGTACTGACTAAGTGCGGTAGTGACCATATAGAAGGCCATTTTGACCTTCATTCGGCGTTTGGCGGGGTCTTCCGGCCGGGCCGTCGGCATCATCAGTTTCAGCGACATCAACAGCGAGAATACCTTGCCCAGCAACAGGGCCCGCTTCGCCGAATCCTCGGCCATCTTGAACGGGTGGAACACCTCTTTGGGGCGCACCAAACCACGAATGACCGGCAGCACGGGTTTTCCGCGCAACATGTTGTTCATGGTCACGATTCGGGGGAACCAGAAGGTCAAGTCGGGATTCTCTGCTTCACCGACGACAACGTCCAACTTGCCATCGGAAAACTTCAGATAGGCAGCGGCCGCTTCTTCGGGATCCCGAGCATAGAACTGCACTACGGCGTTGACCCCTGCAAAGCGCTTGGCCATGACGGGGTCATCCTCCAGCACCACTTTCATCACGGGCATCGCTGCCCGGAAGAAGAGGCGGGTAGCCAATCGTTCTCGTGCGTCGGTCATGGGGCTACACCTCGTCTTCCCAGTTTTCGTCCTCTTCGAAGTCCCGTCCCATCACTTCCCGAACTTTGTCCATGATTCCATCGGCGTTCAGTTTGTAATGGGCATACAGGTCTTCGGGGTAACCGACCACGCAGTAGCAGTCAGGAATTCCGACCTCCTCGACGGCGCAGCCCTTGCCGCTCTCGGCAATGACGTCGGCAACGGCAGAACCCAGGCCGCCGATGGTATTGTGCTCTTCGATGGTGATGATGCGGCGGGTCTCTTTGACGGCCCGCATGATGGCCTCTTTGTCGATGGGCTTGATGGTGTGAATGTTCAAAACACGCACGCTCAACCCATCGGATTCTTTGAGCATTTTGGCAGCTTCAAGAGACTGAAGCACCGTGATGCCACAACAAATCAGGGTGACATCGGTACCGGGATGCATCTCCACGGCCTTACCGATTTCGAAGCCATAGTTTTCGTTATCATACAGCGTGGGCTCAAACCCGCGTCCGATGCGGATGTAGACCGGCCCTGGCCAGTCAATAGAGGCCCGCAGTGCACAGGCGGTTTCGATGCCGTCGGCAGGTGCGATAACCGTCAAGTTGGCGATAGAGCGCATAATCGCAAGATCCTCGGTGCAATGGTGCGTAGTGCCCGCTGCGCCGAAGGAAATCCCTGCGTGGGTTGCGATGATCTTGACGTTCAGGTTCTGGTAGCAAATGTCCGTGCGGACGAACTCCACAGCACGCATGGCCGTGAAGGCCGCCATGGTGGAGACGACGGGCAGCAGGCCCGACTTGGCCACACCGGCAGCGACCCCGAACAGGTTCTGTTCGGCGATGCCCACGTTGATGAATCGTTCCGGGAATCGTTCTTTGAAGAGCCCGATTTTGGTGGATTTCTCCAGGTCCGCGGTCATGGCAATCAGGTCAGGCCGCTTCTCGCCGATTTCGCACAGGACTCGGCCATAGATTTCGGCCTGAGTCATGGTGTTTGCGTCGTAACAAGTCCAGGTTGTCCCAGTGGTTTCACTCATGGTTCCGCCCTCCCCTACTCGTACATGCGGTCGATGGAATCCCTGGCCTTCTTCGCCAGAACCGAGTCCATGCTGCCATAGTGCCAGCGGACGTCGTTCTCGATGAAGTCGATTCCCTTACCCTTAATAGTCTTGGCGATGATGACCACCGGCCCCTTGGTGTAGCCATGGGCAAAGTCGATGGCATCGGCCAATTGCTGATAGTCGTGGCCATCAATTTCCCGAACGACAAATCCGAAGGCTTCCCACTTCTTGGCGAAGGGTTCCAGCCCCATGACCTGTTCGGTGGTGCCGTCCATCATCAACCCATTCCGGTCCACGAAGGTGACCAGGTTGTTCAGTTTGAACTGGGCCGCTGCCATGGCGGCTTCCCAGACCGAGCCCTCGTTGCATTCGCCGTCGCCCAGAATGACGTAGGTACGCCAGGACTTCCCTTGGTGGCGAGCGCCCCAAGCCAGCCCCACGCCTTGCGGCAAACCGTGGCCGAGACTGCCCGTGGAGACGTCCAACCCCGGCACTCGATGGCAGTCCAGGTGCATGCCGAACGGGGACATGAAGTGGTTGAATTCTTTGAGCAGGTCTTTCTTGAAGAAGCCCTTTTCTGCCAACACGGGAGCCACACCAACGCCGGCGTGGCCCTTGCTGACGATGATGCGGTCCCGGTCCGGCCACTGCGGGTTTTTCGGGTCCACATTCACGTATTTGAAGTAAAGGATATTAAGCATATCCGTGATGCTCATGGCACCGCCGATATGGGCACCACCGGCCCACACCGTGGTATCCACCATGTCTTTTCTCAGTTTCTTGGCCCGCTCTTGCAGCGAGGCCAACTCCTTCGCCGTCAACGCCATTTCCGCCTCCTCTCCGTCGTCGCTACGCCTTGATTGCTTTGAATGCGTCGTCCGCAATCTGCAAGGTCCAGGCAATGTCCTCGGCCGAATGGGCCGTGCTGACAAACCAGTTGTGATGCGGGGTGAACAACGCACCCCGTTTGGTGCACTCGGCGCACCACCGCTGATGAAGCATCAAGCTGGGGTCGTCGGTCAGACGCAGGTAGGGCATCGATGGAGCCCCGCTGACCTTAAGATTAAACCCATGCTGTTTCGCCAGCTTCACCAATCCGTCACAAAGCTCCGTACCCACCCTGTGCATGATGGCCGGGGCATCAATTCGTTTCATCTCTTTAAGGTTCGCCAGCGCTGCGGCCATGGGAACGGCCTGATACCAGTACGAACCGGTATAAAAGACCTTGGACGCTGCCGTCTTGACTGCGTTGGTTCCCATCAGGGACGAGATGGGATGCCCATTGGCGATGGCCTTGCAGAAACAGACCAGGTCGGGCTGGAACCCGAAGAAGACGTGAGAGCCCCGCATATCCAGACGGAACCCGCAGCGCACGTCGTCCACGATGATCAAAATCCCCTCTTCCCGACACAACTTCTCGATGGCCTTCCAGTATCCCGGGGCCGGCATTTCGTTGTCGACAAAGGTCGGGTGGTGATAGGGAGACGAGATGAACCCGGCGATTTCTCCCTTGTTCTTCTTGATCATCGCAGTCAGACCTTCCAGGTCGTTCCACTTGACCGTGAGAATGTTCTCGGCATCTTCGGGAATGATGCCCGCATGGTCAGCACCCTGGGTCCATGGCGCAACACCGTGATACCCGCCGCCGACCTTGATGATCTTCTTACGACCCGTGGCAGCTCGGGCCACCATGACGGAATAGGTCGTGGCGTCGCCGCCGTTCTTGGCGAAAAACGCCCAATCCATCCCACCAACCAAATCCACCATATGTTCGGCCAGTTCCACCATGATCGAGCCCGGCCCGGAGCAGCAGTTGACCAGTTCGGCCTGCTTGCGGGCGGCCTCTTCCACCACGGGATGGCCGTAACCAATCACCATGGGGCCATAGGCACACATGTAATCCACAAACTCGTTATCATCCACGTCCCAGAAGCGGGCTCCCTTCGCATGTTTCACATAGAACGGATACGCCGAGGGCGGCACCAGCGGGGCTGGGCTGAAATGGCCCGGGATACCGCAAGGAATCACTTCCGCCGCTCGCTTAAAGAGGGCTCTGCTCTGATTGTATTCGTAGGTTTTCATCGTTCCCCTCCTACTTCAAGTAGTGCTCGACACGGTCCAGAATCAGGCTCAAGGCATCCAGCATCTGGGTTTGCCCCGAGATCTCCACGTCGCCAAGGGCGATGGCCGTGAACGGGTCAATGGCACCGGAGAGGAACTTCTGAGCCGTCGCAATATCCCGCATTCGCATGCTGGCCGAGGGTTTCGCCACGTCGCCCTTGGCAGCGGTCAAGACCCCCTTGGAAGAGGTCAGATTGACGGCAGGACCGTCCTTTCCCACCTTGAGCAGAATTACGCCGTCGGGAATGTGGCTGGCCGACAACTTGCTCTTGGCATCCCAACGGGACAGCGCCGCACACGCAAACGCAGCCGTCTGCAACAACAGGCGTGTGTGCAACGCCAAAAACGCCGGATCCTGCAGCGCCTCTGCCGTAGGCTTCAACAACGCCTCCAGGCGCTTTGAGATCTTCGGAAAATCGCGCAGCAAGAAGGGCAGCTTCGTTAACCCACGAGCCAGGATGGGCATCCCCTTGTTGTCCATTACCTTATTAAGGTGCGCCGGCGATACAAACAGCAGGTGGATGTCCGAAGCGACCCGGAACCCGTGGAATACCTTGCACTTCCCCTTGCGGAACGCAATTTGGGTCGCCGGACCATTGGGCAAGGCGAACTGGAGCGATACCTTCCAGTCCTTGGCCATGCGGCCCGCTTCCGGGTCATATTCGACCAACTCCTCCAGATTTTGTAAGACAGCGTGTAGATTCAGGTACGCCTTGACCAACTGCTCCGACATCGTCTCCCTCCCCACCGGACGCTCCCCGGTTTGCGCAACTCATCAAGACCTTGCTGCAACAGCGGAACCTGCCCACTACAACGAAAACCGAAGGGACTGTCAACGAATATTGGTTTGACCATTCAGAGGCAACGGAGGCTATTTCGGCTTGACTCCAAACCAGACGGTGTGTTTGGGTCCGCCCCGTTCGCCTCGTGCGCGAACTTGGACCTCTTCCACCTCGAATCCAGCCCGTTGAAGGCGTGATGAGAACGAACGATCGGGGGCAGCGGACCAGACGGCCAAGACCCCTGCGGGGCCCAAGCTGCGGTGCAGGGCCGCTAATCCCTGCGGAGAATAAAGCCACTGGTTGTCCTGCCGTGAAAGCGCCTTGGGACCATTGTCCACATCCAGCAGGATGGCATCCCAAGAGTCAGGCCGGTCGGGGACATGCCGCTTGCTAAGCAACAAGGTTACGTCCTTCTCGTGGACGACCACCCGGGGATCGGCCAGAGGATTTCCTGCCAGCGGGGCCAGAACCCCACGATTCCATGCCACCACCGCCGGAACCACTTCGGCCACATGCACGCGGGCGTCGGCGTCCAACACCCTAAGCGCCGCGGCCAACGTGTACCCCATACCCAATCACCAATGAGCATGGCCGCCTCTGGCCTGGGGCGAATTCGATCCCAAGCCATG
>CAYTWV010000330.1:0-5547 GCA_964442235.1 uncultured Myxococcales bacterium
TTGATGCCATGCGGGTAGGCGAAGCCTATGAGGGACTAATCAGTGCCACGACCGTCAGGGAGTGGGCAACAGCACGTCCACAATAACTGATAAATCTGCATATAAAGCGCACACTAGGGGTCGCAGGCCCGACTATTTCGACAGCCCCGTAAGGGAGTGGGCGCGCCGATTGATGCTACGCGGGTAGGCGAAGCCTATGGGGGACTAAACTCGGATGGGCTGCTGTGAGTAATACTTACTTCCGCCTGACGCGGCAATAGGGCGGGCTTTGGTGAACGTCGCCCCAAATCGAATAGGACAGCCCTCGGCACCCTCCGGAACACAAGGTGTTGTCGCAAGTTTGGCAGGGCCCGATTGAATCCCGCTTATGCAAACCGCTGACTCGTTTCATCGCTGGCGAACGCAGCAATTCGCCTACATCGGTTTGGAACACGTTGCCCACCCGAAATTCGGGGAAAAGGGTTCCGGGACACGGGTACAAATCGCCCTCGGCCGACACATACGCCACACTACTTCCCGAGGAGCACCGAAAGGCGCCATCGGCCTGGCTGGGCCCAATCCCGTGGTCGATGCCCAACCACAACGGAGGATTCGGAATGCTGTTCAGTTGCGCCATCAAATCCAGAAAACGGTCCATCTGTTCCGACGTGGGCGCAAACGACTGTTGAATTTCGGGGTTGTCCCCCCGACCGGTGGGGACAAAAGAACAATACCGAAGTTGCGTCACCCCCAGGCTCCTGGCCAGCATGATCATCTCGGGAGTCCGCTCCAGATTGCGCCCTGTCAGCAAACAGGCAATATCCACCCGGATGCCCGCCGCTTTGTAAAACCCGATGGCCCGCACGGCCCGATGATACTCGTCGGCAGAACAGGCCCTGACCGCCACATAATCAGTGGCATCCACACCATCCAGGCTGACCTGGGCGATTCCCAGCCCTGCCTTGGCCAGCGCTTTGGCTCGTTCCGCCGTCACCACGGCCCCGTTGGTTACCACCCCAAACCCCTTCAGGCCCAACGTCTTGCCAAACACGATGATTTCTTCCAGGTCTCGACGAAGCAGCGGCTCGCCACCCGAAAAGGCCACGTGCTGTACTCCGGCATTTCGAAGCCCCACCAGCAGTTCCCGAAGTCGTTCATGCTCCATTCCGGGCCCCTCTGTGGGACCCGAATTGGTGAAACAGTGCGGGCAGCGCTGGTTGCAACGGCGGGTGATTTCGATGCCCACATAGTGCGGCACCGAAGAAGAAATCGCTGACGGTTCTTGCGGTGGTGGATTCTTGGACAAGGTCTGCACCATCAGGTCCAACGACAGCTTCCGGTCCTATTTGTCCTTGCCAAATCGTTGTGCAGCTTGGGCCAAGGCCAATTCCCAGGCACTGGCGGGCATCGCTGCAGAGGCTCCGGGAAGCGGCAAAGAGGGCGGCACCGGGTCGGGCGCCACAGCACACTCGCCGGGTCCAGCCGGCAAAATGCAGAACATGCCCGGAGGACACGAAGATCCCCCCAAACACACTTCACCCGCCGGACAATCTGCGTCGGTATAACACTCCTGGACCGGCTCTTTGCACAGGCCCGGGCTATCGGGAAGGATGCAGAACGCACCGTCGGGACAGGTGACGGCCCCAACACAATCCCACCCCGAAGGGCAATCGGCGTCGGTCTGACACTCACGCTCGTCCGCTACACACTGACCCGGCGGAGGTTCGGGAGGCATGATGCAGAACATGCCCGGCGGACAACTGGGCAAGTCGCAAACGTACCCGTCCGGGCAGTCGGCGTCCGTTTTGCAGCCGTCGGGAGTCTGGATAGGCTGACATTCACCCGGGCTGCTGGGCAGGATGCAGATGGCTCCATCGGGGCAAAACGACGCACCGATGCACTCCTGGCCCTGGGGACAATCGGAATTCTGGTGACACTCCTGACCCGGTCCCACATCCGGCCCCACATCCGTCTGGTCCGGCGGAATCACGTCGGGTGGCTCGATTACGTCCTCAATCACCTGATCCGTGGGTTCCACATCGGGAATCGTTACGTCGTCACCCGGCACATCGGGGTCCGGCGGCAACAGGTCTTCCTGAACCAGGTCTTCCAGGGTCTGGTCCGGAGCAACCACATCTTTGGCGTCGGGAACAACCAAATCGCCCGAAACCGAATCGTCGGCAGCATCGGCCACAACGTCGGCGGGCACGTCGGCCACACTTACGTCCTTTTTGCCGTCGTCACCGGTATCACACGCCTGCACTCCGGCGCCCAATCCCACACACAACATGGCAGCGGCCGCCGAACGGGCCAACGTTCGCCCAGGCAACATCCATCCTTCCCAGCGTCCCTTGCGGACAGGCTGCCCGGACTCGATGCGGGCCGGCATGAACTGCAACACCTTTGTTGCGGACACTTTTGCCGCCCACCCCGTCTGTTGCCTCTGCTGCCTCAATGCCCACACCAGGCGCTTCAGTGCTCCCGATTCCCAGCGAACCTGCCTCGGTCGACACGTACCTCGTCTGATTGCCCTTGCCATGAGATCCTCCCTCGATTGGAACGGCTTAGGGTACTCAACACCGGCCAAGCCCGCAAGCCCCCTTCCCGAAGCGCACCTCTTGGGCCCGAAAAAACGTCTTGCGCCAAAACATTCCTGCGCTAAACTGCGCCCTGTTCCGCTGCCCTTCACGGCGCAGTCCGAACCGGCCCCCGTAGCTCAGCTGGATAGAGCGCCGGATTCCTAATCCGTAGGCCACCCGTTCGAACCGGGTCGGGGGTACTACAGCAGATAGTACGTTTTCATCCCTCGGGCCCTCACCCTGCCCTCTCCCGTCGGGAGAGGGGATTCATCCCTAATCCCTCATCCCTCGGCCATCCCGTTCCTGCCGCCCTAACAAAACGCTCACTTGACACCCCGAGGCTGCGGGGATAGACGCGCAGCGTCGGTGGCAAAAAGGGGAACCCCTGGACGTACCGGACACAGGCATTCTGGTGCATCGTTTTTGGGGAGAACTCTACATGACACGATTTGGAACTTGGGCAGCGGCCCTGATGATGGCGGGATTAGTGGCGGGTTGTCTGGAGAGTGCCACCGAGCCGCAAATGCTGGAGCCCACGCTGGCCGACGGCAAGTCCGACGTTGCACAAAGCGTGACCCTGATGGGCCCGTTGGAATATGGCGCCGATGCTGCGTTGAAGGGCACCTTCACCCAGGACCTGGAGTTCCACGGCTACGAAGTGGGCGCTCGAACTGGCGCAATGATTACCCTGGAAGTGACTCAACTGGGCTCCAGCAAAAGCCTGGATACAACCCTGTTCGTTTTTGGGCCACGCACCGACGCTGCGGGCTACGGCACCAGCGCCCTGGTAAAAGATGGCGACAGCGGCTGGGGCCGCCTTTCCAAGGTGAAGAACTTTTCGGTACCTTCGCAGGGGACTTATTTGGTGGTGGTGGGAACCGGCGACGGACAGGGCCGAGGCAACTATCGCCTGCAACTGACCTGCAATTCGGGCGAATGCGATCTGCCCCAAACGCCGGCTCCCGCGGGGCAGTGTTACCCCTCGTTCGCTCTGGCCATCGATGCCTGTGTGGAAGGCAACATGGCCGACGACCCCGAATGGTTCTACTCGACAACCCGCCGCAATCTGGTCGAACAGTGCGCCGATATCGAAATCGTGGCCCCGGCCTACGATGCCCTTTGCGCCACACCCGAAGCCCCCGCATCGGTCTGCGAACTCTCTTTGGAAGAGATTAGTTATTCACATATCCCGGTCTGCTTCACCGAGGCGTGGAACCGGCAGATGGACGGCATGTGTGTGTTTGGCACTCGCTACCGGGAGTTGTTCGATTCCGGCGCCTTGGTGGTGCTGGGGCAGAAGGTCTTGACTGCGCAAAGCGCCCTGGGCCAGACCGAAGAGGCCCAACTGCTTCAAGCGGTTCAAAACTCGGCTTACAGTCAGGTGGCCTCGGTGGCCGAAGCCTTCGATGCCGTGGACGACAACAAGGTATTCCAGACCGAAATCTGGGATGGCTCCAATCGCAAAGCCTTCACGGCATATGAGTTTGGCGCCGGAGACAACTCGTACGGCCTGATTTTCGACCAGGGCCTGTTGACCATTGCGGCAAAAATCCAGGACGGCGACTTGTACGAATGCAGCACCCTCTGGGGCCCTGAATTGCGGGATTGCGCCAGCGACAGCGAGTGTGCCCAAGGGCTTAAATGTGTTGGAATTGCTCAGGAAATTCACCGAGGCCGATGCATCGACCTTCAAGCGCCCCCCCACACCGCCCAAGAGACTTTCTGTACCTTCGAAACCGGTTGCCCGGCTGGCAGCGGGCTTCAGTGCGCCGGGGCAAAAAAGGCCGGGGACGAAGGGATTTGCAGACCGGCGTGGTTGACCGGGCATTTCAGCACCTTGGCCCAGGCCCCCATCGCCGACAACTCTGCCGACGGCACCGAGGTGGCGCTGGTCGCCTACGGGCTTGCCACCGTGGACGTCGACATCCGTTTGAATCTGGTCATCTCCCACGAGCGGATTTCTGACTTGACCGTCAAGTTGGTCAATCCCGCCGGCACCGAAGTCGTGCTCTTCGCCCCCCCGTCGGGAACCAAGGAACTGTGGCTGCAGAATTACGTGGTGAATGGATTCTCCGGGGACGAACAGGTCAACGGAATCTGGCGCCTGCGGGTCACGGACAACGTCGGAGGAAAGACCGGCGCCGTCAATGAGTTTGGGCTGATCATCACAAGTCGCTGGGACTGACCCAACAAGCTGATCTGGCCGGCAGGCGATCAATTTACTGCTGTTTAGTGCCACGGGGCGTCGGGGCGGTTGTGTCTTTTAAGCCTTCGAAATGGCTCATTTCCCCGATACAGGAGATGGGTGGCATCGGCCACTTCGCCACGAAACGGGGTCAGGCACATGAAGAAGATAAGCAAAACCGGAGTGGACACACACGCGCCGCTTGCCAAGGTTACCTTGACTGCGGAGACGTCCGGAACAGAGCGGATTCAAGCGGCCATACACGTGATCCGTGGCCAGCGAGTCATGGTGGACGCCGACTTGGCGGAGTTGTATGGCGTGCCAACCAAGGCATTGAATCAGGCGGTCAAGCGCAATGCGCAGCGCTTCCCGCATGACTTCTGCTTTCGGCTGGAGCCGGCCGAACTGGCCGAACTGGTCACAAATTGTGACCAGTTCGGTAGGAGGAAGCACTCCTACACCATGCCTCTGGTGTTCACCGAACACGGCGCTCTCATGGCCGCCAGCATGCTGAACACCCCCAAAGCCATCGAAGTCAGCCTGTTTGTCGTGAGAGCCTTTGTCCGCGTGCGAGAACTGGCCGTAGTTCAGGTCCGCATCGACCGAGAGTTGGACAAACTGCGGGACCGCGTGGATGTCCACGACGCATCCATCACTGCCATCATGGATGTCTTGGGCCAGTTGCTAACTAATCCGCCTAAACCGACCAAACGCATCGGGTTCAAGACCGACGGAAGTGGACCCAAGAGGTGAAGAACGGCCCACCCGAAGAAGAGGTCATGCAGATCACGGTACTCCCCAGGG
>CAYTWV010000331.1:0-4573 GCA_964442235.1 uncultured Myxococcales bacterium
CCCCCCAACGGCGTTGGGGGGTGGCATCGGGCCGCTGGCCCGATGCCGGGGGGCGGGACTGTGCCGAGCGAGGCGGGCCTGTGCCGAGCGAGGCGCAGCCGAGTCGAGGCATGGGCCGCGGTCACCCTTAGCGTAGCCCGCCTGTTTAGAAGTTTGCGGTTGCGACGGTCCCGTTCTGCCCCGCCTGTCCTGCGTTGCCCATGGAGGGGCCGCCAGCGCCGCCAGCGCCGCCCATGCCTGAAACCAGCGTATTGGCGCTTTTCAAGGCCGCCAGATTGGTGCTGCCTTGGCCGCTGGCGTAAATGGCGTAGCTGACGCCGCCGCAGCCGCCGCCGCCGCCAGCCCCATGCCCACCGTTGCCGCCCTTGCCACCACTGCCGCCACCCAATGCACACCATGCGGGGGCGTTTTCGCCTGCACCACCGGCACTGCCGGCCGCACCAGCGCCGCCCGTTCCGCCGGGACCCCCAGCGCCGCCAGCTCCGCCGGTGCCGCCTTCAACGGTATTTCCGGTCAGGGTTGGAGCGCTGGTTGCTGCTGCGGTCCAAACCAGGAAGAACCCAAACGAGCCGCCGCCGCTGGCACCGCCATTGCCTCCGGTGCCTCCACACGCCCCAGAGCCCCCGCCGCCGCCGCTGCCGCCGATCTGCGGGTCGCAGATCCACTGGTCGTCGACTCCGCCGCCTGCACCACCGCCGCCACCACCCGAACCGTGGACCCCAGCCGCACCGCTGCCGCCCGAAGAGGGAATCCAGAGTCCGCCCGTGACGCTGCCCGGAGTGCCAGAACACGCTGTGCCTGCGGCGCCGGCTGCGCCATCCCCACCATTGGCGCCGGTGGCCCCACTCATGGGTTTGCTGGGGACGCTGCAACTGGAGCAGGAGGTATAGAATCTGGCAGAATAGCCGCCGGCCCCACCGGGCCCTCCCGAGGTCCCTTGACCATTTCCGCCCACGGACCCCGCAGGGGGAAGCGTGTCATAGATGGGGCAGTAGGTAGCCCCGCCGCTGCCGCCGTTCACAGCAGTGCCGGAGCAGGTCTTGGCGCCACCCGTTCCGGCAGCGTTCTGAATGGCGGTTCCATTACAGGTGGTCTTCACAAATGCGGTCGCACCACTGGTGCCACCCACGCCGGATGTTCCGTCGGTGCCTTTTGTCCCGGCCAGCCCGGCGCCAGCCGCACCAGCGATGACCCGGTTGTTGCGGAATGCCAGGGTATCTGTGCCGTTGCGAATATAGACAGCGTAAGAGGACCCGCCCGTCGTGTTGTTGTTCTTTCCGTAGATGGTGAAGCCATCCAGAATGGTGGCCCCTGTGACGCCGCTCAGGCTGAGTGCGTTGACGGCACCGGGTTTCTCGACCGAGTGGGCTTCTCCCATGATCACGGTTTCATAAAGGATCGGAGCATGCTGCACGAAGTCCGAGGAGTAGCCGCCGTAAACCCCAATGCCTGCTTCCAGCAAAAGGCTCTGGGTGTAGACGCCGGTCGCCACATAGACTGAACTCAGGCCCGAACTCTTGGCCTTGTTGATGGCGGCCTGGATGGTCAGCATAGGGGCGTCAAGAGTTCCGGCGTTGGTGTCGGAGCCGTTCTTCGCCACAAATATGGCGTTTTGGACTTCGCCGTCTACGCCGTCGCAGTTGTCGTCGGCGCCGCCGGGCGGGTCCGAGGTTTCCTGGTACTGGCATTCGCAGCCGTCGGACGGATTGGAGTTGACGTCAAAAAATCCGCCAGTACAAACCACGGCGCACTGAGGAACCACCAACGAGGCATCACAATACCCCGAGCCGTTGGGGTAGGCCAGGAACAGGCAGCTATTGCCGCACTGTCCGCAATGGGCGTCGGTAACATATCGGCCTTCGTCGGTGAACGAATCGTCCACCACGCCATTGCAGTCGTCGTCCAGGGCGTTGCAGATTTCCTGCGGCAGGGCGCAGTCGCTCCAGCCGTCGTTAGTGCACAGTTGGGAACCGTAACAAGTGATATAGGATTCCCCGGGCACGGGCACTATGGGCCAGGTAGAGAAACAGCTTTTGCTCAGCCCCGAAGCCTCGCCGGTGCAAGTGCACGAGTAAGTGTCAGGCATACACTGCATATCGGGTATACTGCCGGCCCCGCTGTACAGTTCACAATGGTATCCTTGCGGACACTCGTCCGAATTTTCGCAGTGCTTCGAACAGTAGCTTCCGTCGGTCAGGGCAACACACTTGGCCCCCTCCAACACACAATTGGCATCCATGGTGCAGGGTTCACACAGGGAGGCCAGATTGGGCACACATTGGAATTCGTTCAATTTGAAGAACCCGGGGTCGCAAAGATCCACGATGCAGCGAGGCGGATCCCGGGTCGCATCACAACGGGCCGTGGCGTTGGGAAAGCCATTCTCGCACGAGACAAAGCAGGAACCGCAGTTCTCGAACGTGCCGTATTTTCCGGCAGCGTCCACAAAGCCGTTGTCCACGATGTCGTCACAGTTGTTGTCCTGGTAGTCACAGGTTTCGGCTTTGGGCGCAGGGGCGCTGCAAACCCAACCTGCGGAACCCTGGCAATAGGCCGAACCCTTGCATGTACCCACACCCGCAACGGTGTTTTCGCACTCTTGGGATGCGGCCAAATCCTCGTCATACTGGCCGTCACAGTCGTTGTCCTTGCCGTCGCAAACCTCTTCAACGGCCTCGGCGGCACCGCAGCCCACAAACCCAAGCAACGGGTCACAGGTCTCAAAGCCTCGGCACTCGCCAAAGGTGTTGGTCTTGACACACGGGCGCAACTCGCCGGCATTGTCTTCAAGGCAACTGCACGTGCCGCTGGTGGGGATACAAGCAGAGACGCCTTCGCCCAGGGCAGGCTGAATCACACAATCAAACCCGTTGGGGCAAGGCTCTGCCTGGCTGCATTCCAACGAGCAATACGACTGGTCGGACATGGCCACACATCGGGCAGCACCACACTGAGAGTCCTGAGTGCAGGGATAACAGAGCTTCTTGCTTTGAGGCATGCACAAAAAGACAGGATCCGGGCCGAACCCAGCGATGCCTTTGCAATTCCAACCCTCGGGGCACTCCTCTACACACTCCGACGTGCAGATGTAGCCCAGCGGGCCCTCGACACAATACCCGGAGTTGCATTCCCCGTTCCCCTGGCACGGGCAACCAAACCCGAAGGGCGTTTGTTGACATTCGATTCCCAGCTCCCCCTGCCACGCATCGGTCAACGGGGGAAGATCGATTCCCCAATCTTTGCCGGCAAAGTCCGGAAGAACGTCGAAGGTGCCATCCTGGCCCGCCTGGTCGCCGGTCCCGTCGGCCGCATCGGAAGCCTGGCAGGTTCCGTCTTTGTCGCAGGTAGGGCAGACGTCCACCGACCCGCCGGAACAACTTGCCAGAATCAGCCCCAAAACAACCAGATTAGCGTTCTTCCAAGTGCCTCGCATGGCGCTCTCCTTACTTCGTGCAATGTCAATGGCACACTCTATCATCAGTGGGGCAGACTGCACAAGGCAACCTCTGTCCGGGCCGGATGCCACAACATCTTGAGGCGTATCTCCGTTCGTGACAGACTGGTCACCACTCAGGCGAAGGGGGCTTTATGGACTCGTGGGCGAACAGGTTGATGGTGCTGCTGGCCTTCGGAGTGGCGGCGCTGCTTGTGGGGCTTGGATTGCGCCGCAGATTGGCCTTCCGGCTTTCGGGAAAGTCCGGTGTGTTCTGGGCAGCGTTGGCCTTTTTTCTGTTGGCCGGTTCCTGCGAACTGCCCCACGCCCCATTGGCTCAGTCGGGCAACGGGGCGGGGATCGGTGGCCAGCCTGCCCCAGGACTGGTCCTGCCCCCCGAATTGATGGCCGAAGGTCGCTTCCAGAAACTCAAGGCATTCTGGACCCATCTTGACAAAGAGGGGCGAAAGGCCCCGCTGGCGGATGAAGTCCCCTCGCTGCAGTTTGGGGGTGCAGCGACCCCCGAGGTTCGGCAGGCGCTGCACAAAGAGTTGGCCGATGCCCTGGGGTGCCCCGAAACTGCGTTGACCGATATCGTCCGCAAGCCAGTGATGGACCAGGGCGACCCAGAGAACACCGAGTGCAAGCTAAGTCCGCCCACACGCATTCTTGCGTATGCTGCGCTGGCTCGAATCTGGGCCTTGGGGCCCGACAACTCCATGATGATGCACATGCTTCCGTCTCCGGATCATATGTACCATAACAAGCTGAAAGCCAGGCTTCAGCAGCGATTCGAACTGCTGGTCTACCACAAATCCCAGGGCAAACTTCTGCCCGAAGAATTCGCAGCGGCGTTGGCCCGACTTGAAGAGCAAACCTACCATCTGGCCATGTTCGAAATCGTTCGCAGTGGCGTGGGCCCCAAGATAGGCCTGGGTGTGGAGCTGGCCCCACTCTCGGACAAGAAATCCGAGGATACTGCCCCTGCCAATGGCCAGCCCAACTCCGAATTCCTGCCCCAGACCCAGGCTTGGGTTCAGCATGCGCAGCAGTGGTGCCAGGCCGAGCAAAAACGGATGGAATCCCCGCCCTCGCCGGAACAGAAAGGCGCCTTGGAACAGGTGGTTGCCTCGTGCAACC
>CAYTWV010000331.1:4583-5544 GCA_964442235.1 uncultured Myxococcales bacterium
CGGCGAGCTCAAGGCCGTTATCGACAAGTGGGAAGCCGCCTTCAAGGAACTGGCTGAAGCCCGGCCTTTGGTGCTTCAGATGCTGCGTGCGCTTGAGGAGTAGCGGGTGGCCGGAATCCTGTTTGAACTGACAGACGTGTGTGACCTGCAGTGCCGATTCTGCTACCGATCCCCGTCCGGTCTTCTACCCATGGATGTGGCGCAACGCCGGGTTGTCTTGAGCGACGTACTCTTGGTCCCCGGTATGGACTCGGTGATGTTTATCGGCGGTGAACCGCTGCTGGACCCCGACTTGATCCCCTTGGCACAATGGATTCATCAAACGTTCCCTCACGTTTCGCTTGGGGTCAGCACCAACGGTCGTAACTTGACGCCAACTCTGGCGGCACAGCTTGGGCAAGCTGGCGTTGGCCACATCGAGTTGCCTCTATTTACCCTGAATGCCCAACGCTATGAGCAGTTGACCGGCGAAGACGGCCTTGGCGTGGCCCGAGCGGCGCTGTCTGCGGCAGCGATGGCCGGATTATCGGTCACCGTGGGTGTCGTCTTGTTGAAAACCACCTGTGATGAATTGGAACAGATCCTGGAACTTGCCGCCTTGATGGGGGTAAGGCAGGTGTCGCTGTTCACGCTGGTCGCCTCGGGGCGGGCCGGTGCTGAATCGCTCACGATGCTTGCTCCTGCTCCTGGCCAGCTTCAGCAGGCGCTGGAAATCGCCAACAGAAAAGCGACTCAACTAGGCTTGAACGTCGTGGTCGCTACCCCGGGCGCCGCAGAGTTGCGCCGGACGGAATGGGGCGCCCTGCGATGGGGAAGGTGTGGGCGAGGCATCGGCAAGTGGGTCATGGATTGCGCCGGCAATCTGTTAAGCTGCGAGTTGAGCCGCAAGCCCCTGGGCAATCTGGTCCATCAACCTGCGGTGGAATTGATGACTGGCGCCGCCGCCGTTGCGACCCAAGAA
>CAYTWV010000332.1:0-517 GCA_964442235.1 uncultured Myxococcales bacterium
GGGGAAGTGGCGGCGGCCCCTTCCCCAAGCCCCAACCCCGCAGGGAATTGCCACGTCGCTGGCCCCCTCCCCTCATATGGCTGTTTGGTTGCATCAGGGATCCCCACGCGATACCATAGGCAGGTTGCAGTCGGTATCGGGGTCTTGACGCTCCAGCCGGTGTGAGTTGTCCCAAGTGTTTTGCGGGGACAAACGGGAGGTGACCGCAGTGCGTAGTCCCATGCCAAAAATCAGGCCCTCGCGGTTCCATGCGTGTGTCTTCCCGACCTTCATGGCCCTGTTCTTCGCCGGCCTTGGTGCCTGCGATGTGCCATCCCAAAACTCCGGTGATTTGGCGCCTGCCGATAGCAACGACAGTTCACCTGATGGGTTTACGTTTGATTGGGGCACTCAGGATCTGGATGTTCAACTTCCCGATTTCAAAGACCACGATGTCGAACTTCCCGATGGCACCCCATTTGAGTTGCTTGACCAACTGACCGATGGTTCGGACGCGGCAGACCTTCCTGAAGTTCCG
>CAYTWV010000332.1:527-4453 GCA_964442235.1 uncultured Myxococcales bacterium
GATGCGGATGCGCCAAACGGCGACTTGGAAGCCGGCGATGTGGATGACGATGCCGACGTTGAAGTGGTGACCAAGCCCGAGATATGCAACGGCGAAGACGACGATGGCGATGGCGAGATCGATGAGGGCCTTCTGCTGCTGTTCCAGGCGGATGCCGATTTGGATGGTTTCGGGGACCCATACAATACGGTGAAAGTCTGTGAATTCGGCCTGGGAGTTTCGACAAACAAGCAGGACTGTGACGATACAAATCCACTAAGTTATCCAGGGGCAGCGGAGATTTGTGATGATAATGATAATGATTGTGATGGTGCGGTAGACGAGGATCTTGGTGTGACGGTCTGTGGGCTGGGGCCTTGCAACCATCTTGAAGTTAACTGTATTAACGGCATTTTAAAGCAATGTGACCCGTACAAAGGGGCCCAGCTAGAGGTCTGTGACGGTACGGACAACGACTGTGATGGCACCATCGACGACGGCGTGCTGCGTGGGTTTTTCAAAGATGCCGATGGCGACGGATTTGGCGATGCCGCAAGCCAGGTGTTTGCCTGCCTGGCACCCGTGGGAACCTCTACCAACGGCGAAGACTGCGACGACACACACGCCAGCGTCTGGCCCGCAGCGCCGGAAATCTGTGATGGCTTGGACAACAACTGCAATGGCGCTTTTGACGAGGACATCCCGGATCTGTCGTGTGGCCTGGGGCTTTGTACCCACCTGGAGCCTGCCTGTGAAGGCGGCCTGCCGGGAGATTGCGACCCGATGTTGGGCGCTGCCGAAGAAGTCTGTGATGGCATGGACAATGACTGCGATGGTCTGGACGATGACGGGGTCTTGAATACCTATTTCCGTGACGAAGACGGGGACTTGGTGGGATTGACCGAGGCATCCGTTCTGGCATGTGTTGTGCCCGACGGCTATGTCGCGGTGGATGGCGATTGTGACGATGTGCGAGCGGACGCCTGGCCCGGTGCCCCTGAATTGTGTAACGGATTGGATGATGATTGTGACGCCGAGTCCGACGAAGAGTTGCCCGATCTGGTCTGTGGGCTAGGGGTCTGTCTGCATTCCGTGGTGGCCTGCATAGACGCCGTGCCCCAGTCGTGCGAACCCATGGCGGGCGCCACGCTTGAAACGTGTGATGGTCTGGACAACGACTGCGACGGCGTGGTGGACCAGGGGTTTGGCAGCGTGTTGTGTGGTTTGGGGGCGTGCCAACGGGAGTTGCCGAATTGTCTGGATGGGGAACCTTCCGTCTGTGACCCCATGGATGGGGCGCTGCCTGAAACATGTGATGGGCAGGACAACAATTGTGACGGCATGGTCGATGAAGCGCTGGGACAGACCATGTGCGGGCAGGGCCTGTGTGAGCATACGGTCCAGAACTGTGAGATGGGCGTACCGCAAACATGTGAGCCTTTTGAAGGGGCCCTTCCCGAGCAGTGTGACGGGTTTGATAACGACTGCAACGGCGTCGTGGACGAAGGCATCGCCGATCTGGTGTGTGGGTTGGGGGTTTGTGCACATTCCGTGGCAGCGTGTGTGGGGGCGGAAACCCAAACATGCGACCCCATGGAGGGGGCGTTGGTCGAGCAGTGTGACGGTCTGGACAATGACTGCGACGGGCTTGCCGATGAAGAGATGCCTTTAGAGACATGCGGCCTTGGGCAGTGTGCACATCAGATTTTCTCGTGTCTGGAGGGGATCCCCCAGACCTGTGACCCGATGCAGGGCAGTGCTGCCGAAACATGTGACGGCTTGGACAACGATTGCGACGGCGTGGCGGACGATGGTGTCATGCCCACCTGGTATCGGGACGAGGACGATGAAAGTTTTGGGGACCCGACCCGGCCGCTGCTTAACTGCCAGAAGCCTCAAGGTTATGTGGCGAACAATCTGGACTGCAACGATCTGGCGCTGACCATTCGGCCGGGGGCCGTCGAGGTGTGTGATGGCAAGGACCAGGATTGTGATGGCGACGTGGATGAAGGGGTCTTGAAGACCTATTACCTGGACGCCGACAACGACGGGTACGGGGCCGTCACTGCGCCTGTTCTTGGGTGCATTTTGCCCGCCGGGGCTTCGGCCCTTTCGTCGGATTGTGATGACACGGACAAGAACATCAAACCCGGTGGCGTCGAGGTGTGTGACGGCAAGGACCAGGACTGTGACGGCACCATTGATGACGGCGTTCTGGCCACGTTCTATCGGGATGCGGATGGGGATGGTTATGGTGTGGCCTCGCCCACGACGCAGGCCTGCACTGCCCCGCCGGGGTACGTGTTCAACAAAAATGACTGTAACGACACCAACGCTTCCGTGTACCCGTCGGCCATCGAGATTTGCGACACGCTGGATAATGACTGTGATGGTGGGGTCGATGAAGGAGTGAAGATCACGTTCTATCTGGATGCCGACGGCGATGGATACGGGGTGCCCACGTCCACGGTCCAGGCCTGTTCTCTTCCGGCCGGTTATGCCACGGTGTCCGGGGACTGCAACGACGCCAGGCCCGATGTGCGCCCCGGCCAGACTGAAGTATGTGACGGCGTGGACAACGATTGTGATGGTGGTGTGGATGAGGCCGTGAAGATTCTGTTCTACCGGGATGCGGACAACGACGGATTCGGGACCTATTCGCCCACGACGCTGGCGTGTACAAAACCGGCTGGGTACGCCGACAACTATGACGACTGTGACGACACCAACGGGGTCTCATACCCAGGGGCCACCGAGGTCTGCGACGGCACGGACAATGACTGTGATGGGCAGGTGGATGAGGGCGTTCGGTTGGACTTCTATCGGGATTCCGACTCGGACTCATTCGGTGACCTGGCCGTGAAGACCAAGGCGTGTACACAGCCCACGGGCTATGTGACCAACTCCACGGATTGTAACGACAACCGTGCCAATGTCTTCCCGGGGGCCCTTGAGGTCTGCGATTATATGGATAACAACTGCGACAGTTCGATTGATGAAGGGGTTCTTCTGACCTTCTATCGAGACAGCGATTTGGACACGTTTGGCAATCCAGCAAACACCACCCAGGGGTGCTCGGCGATCACCGGGTACATTGCTGTGGCCGGCGATTGCGACGATTCCAAGTCAGCGGTAAATCCGTCTGCAACCGAAATTTGTGATGGCATGGATAATGATTGTGATTCTCTGGTGGATGAGGGGGTCCTGCAGACCTTCTACCGGGATTCGGACTACGATGGTTACGGGGTCGACACGACTACTTTAACGGGATGTTCCAAACCCACGGGTTATGCGCTGGTAGCTGGCGATTGCAACGATGCCATCGGTGCGATTCGGCCAGGCGCCGCAGAGGCGTGCGATTCGACCGACAATGACTGTGACCAGGTCGTCGACGAGGACTGGGGGGTCGCCATCATTTCGGTCCAGTGCGGTCTGGTCACCGTGCGCAATACCGGGCTTTATGCGTTGACCAGTTTTGGAGTTCTGGTGGATGGCAACGTCGTGGCGTCCACGGGCATCGATTCTCTGCCTGCTGGCGAAAGCGGCACGCTGCTTCTCTCGGCGAACCTGGACGGAAGCCACACCCTGAATCTGCTTGCCGAGTGCAGCAGCGATTCCACGGTCTCCTCACTCTCGTGCCCATAGGCTTAACCCCTATCCCCGTAGCCTGAATCGGGCGCGCCCACTCCTTTACAGTCGTGGCAAAGACACACCGGGGCACCCCACAAAACGGGGCGGCAACCAGGGGCAACAGTCCTTTGCGTGGAGCGCTTGCAACAAAAGGTTCGATATGGCCGGCGAGCCTACTTCGCCAAGGCTTCGTAGGCCGAGGCGCCCGCTGGGCAAGGCGGCCTGCCGGGCGGAAGCCCCTCGACTTCGCTCGGGCCGGGCGGAGGCGTGCTTGGCACGTCGAGCACTCCGACCAAAGGCCCCTTCGGCAAGCTCAG
>CAYTWV010000332.1:4463-5529 GCA_964442235.1 uncultured Myxococcales bacterium
GTCTCCTCACTCTCGTGCCCGTAGAAAAAACGCAGCCCAACGGCCCGCCTTGAGCGTAGTCGAAAGGGATGATCGACGGTCAGAACGAACCTGTTTACAGGGACTGGATGGCGCGCGTGACCGTCTCCGGAAAGACCTCCAAACCCATGATCTCGACATTCGGGGGCCAGAAATCGCCAGGAGGCGGCAGGAAGAACTGCATCTCTTCGTGGGTGAACGGATGCTGAAAACGCAGGAACGTGGCATGCAGCGCAATGCGATCGCGCAGCGGCGACGGAACCGACGGAATAACTTCCGGTGCTTCGGTCTCCGGCGGAAGGTCTTGTGTGGGCTCCGGCCGGGGGTACGAGTAGATGCTTCCATACAGGCGATCGCCAAGCAAAGGCAGGCCCACCGAGGCCAGGTGGCATCGGGCTTGATGGGTTCGGCCGGTGACCAGACGGATGGCAATCAGATGCAACCCGTTACCCAGGCTGATCAAGTGCCGCACCACTGATTCGGACCGTTTGCCTGTGGGCGATACCACGGCCTTTTGCTTGTGGCTGATCCAAAGCAGAGGGGCGTGGATGTGGCTGTCCACACTGCCGATTTCCGTCAGGAAGCTGGCCCCTGTTGCGGTCTCACCCACAATGCCAAGATAGGTTTTGGCAATGCCTTTGCTTTCGAACAGCTTGCTGAACGAAAACGCGGCGCCATCGCCCTTGGGCACAATAAGCAGGCCGGATACGGGCATGTCCAAGCGGTGCACCACGAAGGGCGTGTACTGCTTGCGGGCATAGGCCTTAAGAGCATCTTCCAGCGAATTACCCGCCGTGCGCGTCGCCTGGACCGGCTGCCCGGCAGGTTTCGCCACGATCAGGCAGTGGGCATCCTCGTGGATGATCTGCACCTGGGGCAGCGGGACATCCAGCGCCGGGTCATAGCGGATGGAGACCCGCAGATTCTGGAATACGGGGGCCGATTGCTGCTTCACCACCTTGCCTTCGACCCGTACGGCGCCGAAGTCAATGATCCGCTTGGCAAGCCTTCGTGACACGCCCGACAGGTTGGCCACGAGCTGATCAAG
>CAYTWV010000333.1:0-5529 GCA_964442235.1 uncultured Myxococcales bacterium
CTGATTGATGTGATACCAGTAATTGATGCTGGCCAGGGCGTGACAGGCGCCAGCCCGGCGGACGGCCAATACCGAGGAGCCAACCTTGCGGGCCAGCAGGTTGCCGTTGGTGCGCAAGACGGTTCCGGAACGGTCGATAAGGGCCTTCACCTGCGTCGTGACATCGGCGAAGTAGACCGGAGAACCGATGATGATTCCGTCGGCTTCGATCATTTTGGCGATGGCCGTATTGATCTTGTCATTGTCGATGACGCAGCGCCGGTCCTGGTTCTTGACGCACTGATAACAGGCCGTGCATCCGGAAACAGGCTCTTTGCCCAACTGAAACAGCTCGGTCTCGATGCCCTTGTCCTCCAGGGTCCCCAGGACGATGCGGAGCAGTTCGTAGGTGTTTCCCAGCGGTCTGGGGCTTCCGTTGAATGCGATGACTTTCATGAATTACCTCTTGTAAGTGGTATCGATACCTTCGTCTATCGTTTCCCTGATTTCGCAACCGGGTGCTTTCCCGCCCCGGTCATGCAGCGTTCCAGTCGGGTCAATTCAGGCAGTCTTCCCAGCAATTGCAGGGGTTCTCGGCGGGCCCGCACAGGCCGTCGCCGCACTTGGTGCAGGTGTAACAAATGCAGGGCAAGCAGGCGCACGTGTCTCCGGCCATCTCACACTGGCTGACGGCCTTCAGGCCGTCGCAGCACTTCATTCCAGGACTGTCCAGATAGGAAGTGCCTTCGGGTACACACGGTTCCACAGAGAGGCACTCGCCTTCATAGTCCAAAGTCACCTGGGCCTGCTCCAGCAGGCATTCGTTGGAATAGGTGACGCCGTCGCAACCGCAGACCGGGGCGTAAAGATAGGAGCAGGTATCCGGGATGGGGGAACACTTGCCGGTACCCCCCATCAAGCCGCATGTTTCGGGCGGGTACTTGCAGTACTGGCCTGGAGGGCAAGGTTGATAGGGCCCGTAACACTCTCCCTCGGGCAAGTAGCAGTCTTCGGCACAATTGCACTCGTTTTCCCAGATGGGCTCACACACGCCATTGCCGCAGGGGCTGCACGTGACCGCTCCGACCATGGGTAAACACTGCCCATCCACCATGCTGGCACCGGACAGCGAGTCCAGGCCAGCGCAGCAGGTGGGGGCGCCAGGGTAGATGCCCACGGTTTCGCCGGGGCCGGCGCAATCGTCGACGTAGGGCAGGCAGCAGGGGCCGGACTGAGCGCAGAAGTTGGAGCCGACGTCGTATTCGTCCGCTTCGCAGCTTAGTTTGCAGGTTCCGCCCTGGTTTGTGCATTCCCCAAGCGGATCGATAATGCAGTCAGCGGGGCAGTTGCATTCGTTTTCGTCGGGCTGGTCGCAGGTACCGTCGCCGCAAGGAGAACAGACCGTGCAGGGGCAGTTGGGGCACATGCAGCCGCCTTTCTCGTCCTGTATACATTGAGGGATGGGTTGCAGGCCGGCGCAGCAGAGATTCTGGAAGTCTTCGTAGGTGCCGCCCTTTGGGTAACAGGTGACAGGCACGCAACAAATCTCGGTATCCGGGCAACCGTCCAGGTCCTGTTTGGCCGACAGGGTGGGGCAACCGTCCATCTGCATGCCGGGGATGGCCACAGTACAGGTGCCCCCGGCATCCAGACAAGGACTCGGCTGGACCACATCGGCCTGGTCCGGCGGGATGTCAGTGGGGGGAGCATCCGGGCCGAGGTCCTGCTGTGTCTGATCGGCCGTCTGGTCCGCAGTCGTGTCGCCCGGTCGCAGGTCTTCCGGCATGACAGTGTCATCCGTCTGATCCGGCACAGGCACGTCGCTGGCCAAGTCGGCGGTTGAGTCCGTGCGACCACTTACGTCGGTCGGGGCCGTGGTGTCGTCTGCTGGGGTATTGTTTGTGTTGCTGCAAGCCAGCGCCAACAAACATAGGGAAAGAAGCGCAAGTCTATTAGTCATGGGAACCTCCGTGAAGGGATGGGTTTGGGGATAGCACCCTTGTTTGGGGTGAACGTGCTGGGCCGCCGTGGCAGCCACCCAGCTTGCCTGGGGGGCCGCCCGGCCAGGCCGGGCGGGGGGGCGCGCCGTGAGCGAGGCGCAAGCCGAGTCGAACGGCTGACGGTACCATTACCGCAACGCGCAGTGTGGCGCGCCCGTGCTGATCCGCCATGTTACCAGCCGAATACATTGGCTTTGCCGCCGGTGGATCCGGAGCTGGCAGCGGGATAGCCGGGGTCGCCATGAGCACCGCCGTCGCCGCCGTCGCCGCCGCTGCCGCCAGCGTAGGTCACTCCGGACATGGTGGGGCCGGTGCCTTTGTAGCCAATACCGATTGCGGGGCCGCCGCAACCGCCACCACCGCCGCCGCCGCCGCCGCCATCGCCGCCCGAGCCGCCGTTGCCGCCTGCGCCGCCTTCGCTGCACGACGGGCTGCCTGGTCCGCCGCCACCGCCGCCTTTGCCACCGCTGCCGCCCTTGCCCCCATTTCCGCCGTCTCCGCCAACGCCAAGCTGGATGAAGGAATCGGAAATCTGGATGGCCGATTGAATCAGAAGAATGGCGACCGAAGCGCCGCCGCCGGTGCCCGAGTTGCCTTCGGTTCCGGCGCACCCGCCGCTGCCCCCGCCGCCCCCGCCGGCACCCAGGCAGGTGCCGGTGGAAAGGACGCAGGCGGCCGGGTCGACGTCAGTGCCGCCGCTGCCCCCGCCACCGCCACCCGCACCGATGGCGCCTACGGCCCCGGAAGTGGCTTGGCCCGGTGACCAGGTGTAGTCGACCAGTGTGCCCCAGGCCAAGGAGCAGCCCTTTCCGGAGTCGCCGATGGCCCCTTTGGCCCCGCCAGTTGCTGCGCCGCCAGAGCCGCCCCAGTCGTCGCAACCACCGCACGAACTGACCCCAGCCGTTCCCCCGGAACCTGGAGGAGACGCGGGCAGGCCCACTCCGGGTTTGCCCGCGGCCGAGCCACAATTAAAGGCCCCGCCCCCAGCGCCACCGGTGCCCACAGTAACCGGCAAGGTACTGCACTGCGGAACACCGCCAGTACCGCCGTTGGCGTTGGTGCCTTTGTTGCCCGGTGCGCCGCCAGCGCCGTTGGTCCCGGAACCGCCGTTGTTGCCCTTGAATCCGTTGCCCGCCAGGACGCTGACCCGAATGAGTTTCAGGTGAGAGTCACACAACCAGGCCTGGAAGGCGATGGAGTTGCGCTGCGACCCGTTGGTGGCAGTCTTGCCCTGGATAATGAGCTGGTTCAGGATGGTGTCGTTAAGGGTAATGCTTTCGGCCCGAATGCCGGCGACGTTGTCCACTTCGACCAGGGTAACGTTCGACAGATTTCGGCTCCAGTCTGTGGCGGAATACCCTCCGTAAAGGCTGATTCCGTCCACCACGTAGAACGCTTCGAGGTAGGTGCCATCGGCAATCAGGACATAGGACCGGCCTTGGGCCTTGGCCACATCGATGCCTTTGGCGATGGTCTTGCAAGGGGTGGATTTGGCGACACAGGAGTTTGAATCCAACCCTGTGGTGGTGGAGACAAAAACGGCCTTGTTCACTTCGCCATCGATGCCATCGCAGTTTGCATCGAGGAAGGTCAACCCGGTGTCGGGTGAGTCGGGCAAGTTGGGCTTCACGTCGGCCCGGGTGTCGTCGCAATCACCGCCGTACAAGCCGGTGTAATACTGGACGTCGTTGGATTTGCAAAGGCATTTCAGAGGAGACCCGCTGATGCCCCAAAGGTCTCCATCCAAGTCGTAATAGTACGACGCACAATTTTTGGCATCGGGCTCATCCACCTGGGTGTCGCAGTCCTCGTCGCCACCCCCACAAACCTCTTGCGAACCCGGGAACGTCAGGGGGTCGCCGTCGTTGCAGTCCAGCATCAACGTGGCCGTGTAGCCCGGGACGTCGCCGGCCTGGCACAGGCAGCGAGAGTCGTTCAAGTTGGCGGTGTAGAAGTCGCCATCGGCATCGGTGTAGTACAGAGTGCAGCCGGCCGAATCGGGTTCGTTGATCTGCGTGTCGCAGTCATCGTTGGCCGGCGTGGCACACTGCTCAACTGCATTGGGGTTCACCAAGGCCGCATTGTCGTTGCAATCGCCGCCGGTGGTCAGCGCATACGATTCGGTGGCCTGACACAAACACTTGGAGGCACCACCAAAGCCGTCTTTGTCCAGGTCTTGATAGAACGGAACGCAGCCCGAAGCCCCCTCGCCATCGACGATGTTGTCGCAGTTGTCGTCGACGCCGTTACACAGTTCCGCTGCAGCGTGGTGGATGGCAGGATTCAGCGGTGCACAGTCGGTCACATCGGGGTCCCCATCGCCATCATCATCGGTGTCCACACAGTTCGCCTGGGCATCCTGATCCGTGTCCAGGGCCCCGTCGTCGATGACGCCGTTGCAGTTGTTGTCCACGCCGTCACAGGGGTCAATCAGGCCGGGGTCGACCAGGCAATCCCCCAGACCCTGGGGGCCACAGGTGGCCACGCCTTCACAAACGGTACCGGTTTCGCCCTGAACCAGACAGTCTGTGGAGGCTGCCTCTTCGGCGTACCGCTGAGTACAGTCGCAGGTTCCGTCCACGGGCAGGCAAACCGGCGTGACAAGAAATGTCTGGGCGAAGGTCGACTTGCACTCGTATCCCGGCGGGCAGGTATCTGTGCTGTTGGGGTCACACTCTGCGGCACAAAACGCCGTCTTGTCGAAATTCTGCAGGCAGTGGGTCTGCTTTCCTGGCTGCTTGGCCACACAATCGATGTCGCTGAAGCAGGGTCTGCACAGGTTTCCGGCATAAGGCACACACTGCGGGGTCACGACGCCAAACGCCTCGACTACCGAAGTGCAATACCAGCCTTCGGGGCAGGTATCTGTATCGCAGGGGCCGGAGCAGGCGGAACCCTCGGGGGTCAACAGGCAGATGCCCGAATTACACTCGGAATTGACGACACACGGGCATTCAATGGCTCCGGGACACTCCGGGCCCAGCGTGTCAGCATCGGGCGTCTGGTCCCAGGGGACGTCGGGCAGGGTGCCGTCGTCGGCGATGTCTACCGCGTCATCAAGTGCGTCATGAACTGCGTCATTGGGGGCCAAATCCGCATCGGGATTTATACCATCCGTCGGGGGGACGTCTGGCTTCAAGTCAGGAAGGGTTACGTCGTGGATGGTGTCGGGCAGGGTGTCGGGCAGGATCAGGTCCTTGGGGTCGATTCCGTCCACCGCCATGTCCAATCCCGCCTGGTCCGAGGCGATGTCGCCCGAGCGCAGGTCGCCTGAGGTGCCATCCCATACAAAAGCCGGCGTGGCCGGCTCCGAAGAGCAACTTGCCAGAAAGGCGAAAAGGCTCGCAACCAGGGCAGCATGTTTCATGGATTCCTCCCACCGAACCGTAAGTCACGATCGGCGATTATAGGCTTCACGCGCGAAGAATGCGAGACACGAAACGTACCAGATCCGCGCTGAGTGTCTGTGCCACCGGGTGTCTGTGCCACGGGGTGTCTGTGCGACGGGGTGTCTGTGCGACGGGGTGTCTGTGCGACGGGGTGTCTGTGC
>CAYTWV010000334.1:0-692 GCA_964442235.1 uncultured Myxococcales bacterium
AAACGCCAACCAGTTGGATACGGACCAGGATGGGATGGGCAATCTGTGCGACAGCGACATGGATGGCGATTCAAGTCCCAACGACGAGGACAACTGCCCCGTTAACGCCAACCAGGACCAACTGGACACCGACGTCGACACGCTGGGGGACGTCTGCGACAGCGACGACGACAACGATGGAATCACGGACCCCAACGACAACTGCCCTTTGCTGGCGAACGCACTGCAAGAGGACCTGGATGGAGACGGGGTTGGGGACTACTGCACCTTGGATGACGATGGGGACGGGGCCTTGGATGGAGCCGACAATTGCCCTAAGGTGTTTAATCCCAATCAGGAAGACACCGACCTGGACGGCCAGGGAAATGACTGCGACGACGACAGCGACAACGACGGCATCGCCAACCAGATGGACAACTGCCCCCTTATCCCCAATCCCGACCAATTGAACGGCGACTCCGATGAATTCGGCGACGCGTGTGACGGCGACCTGGATGCCGACTTGATCCCCGACGCTGCAGACAATTGCCCCCTCACGCCCAACCCCACTCAGGCCGACGCCGACGGGGACGGCATGGGGGACCCCTGCGATTCCGACGACGATAACGACCTGGATCTGGATGGCTCGGATTGCGCGCCGCTAAACCCCCTTGTTAACCACGCTGCGACCGAAAGCTGCAACGGGATCGATG
>CAYTWV010000334.1:702-5496 GCA_964442235.1 uncultured Myxococcales bacterium
CTCCGGTGCCGATGAGGCCGGGGCTGCAGGCTGCGCGACCTATTTCCGGGACGCCGATTCCGATGGCTGTGGCGGCCCCAGCCAGTGGCAGTGCGCCCCACTTGCCCCCTTCACAGTCACGGTGGGTGGGGACTGCGATGACACCAGAAATGGGGTCCACCCCGGGGTCGCAGAGACGTGCAACACCATGGATGACGATTGTGATGGGTCGGTGGATGGCGAAAATGCATCGGGATGCACCAAGCTATTCCAGGATCTGGATGGCGACGGATTTGGTGTCGGCGATGCCAAGTGCCTGTGCGCCCCCCAAGCGCCCTACACGGCCGCCGTGGACGGTGACTGCGATGACACTCACGTTGCGGCCCATCCGGGATTGGCAGAAATCTGTGACGGTCTTGATAACGACTGCGACGGAACTGCGGATCCCGCAGGCACTACGGGTTGTGTCGCCTATTTTAAGGACGCCGATTCCGATGGCTTTGGAGCCGGGACTTCCCAATGCCTCTGCGCCTCGTCGGGGCAATACACCAGTTTGCTCAGCACAGACTGCTACGATTCCAACCCCGACGCAAAACCGGGCCAGACCGCCTTCTTCGGCGCCAACCGGGGAGACGGCTCGTTCGACTACGATTGTGACAAGTCAGAGCTGAAATACTATCAGGCCATGGGCGATTGTGATTGCCAAAGTTGGGACTGCGGCTGCAACCACCAGCCCGGATGGAACGAGGGTGTGCCCGCCTGCGGGCAAGCTGGCAACTACGTCGCCTCTTGCGATCGAAGCTGCATCATCGTGTGTGTCTATTGCCAACGAGAGCTTGCCACAGTGAAACAGGTCTGCAAGTAACCCGGGTCAGGACTTGCGCCAGGAAACCTTCTCCCACACATGTAGCCAGACAACCAGCGGAACGGATACGGCCAGTCCGGTCAAGGCGTAGTGCCAGATTCTCTGCTCAATGACTCCCCCACCGCTGAACGCAGCCAACAGAGCCGAAGTGCCACCCCAGACCACCAGATATCGATAGCCCCACACCAGCGCCCAGGTCCGCCCCAACGCCACACCAACCCCTAAGACCAGCAGCGCCAGGTGAATCGGGTGGAAACACGTCAGGGTCCAGTTCCACTTGGTCTCGGGATAGGGAGAAACCGCCCAGGAAAAAACCAGGACCAATCCATAGAAGCCCCCAAACAGGCCCATGGCACCCATCCACATCCCGGCGAAGACCCGACTTCCTCGAAGGCCAACCCATCGGGCCAGCCCCATCGGCACTGCCCCAAAAATCAGCAACGCTACCAGCACCATTGCCCCCGGCCACATGGGTGGATCGGGGGGTTCCCCCTGCTTGGCTCCGCTGGCCAGTTCCACATTCTTCACAAACGGCCTTCCGTCCGGCACGGTCATCCCATCCAATTCGGCGGTCAGGTAATAGGGCAGGAAAGACTGGTCCCATCGGTCGGCGGTTGCATCGATGCTTCCATTAAGCAGTCCGTACACAATCCAGCGACTTGGTGCGAAGGCAGGGCGACTCATCGACGCGTCAATCAGTTCACGAAGGCTGCGCTGAGCCGGCTGACCCTTCATGGCCCGAGTCAACTGACCCTCTAAGACTCGGTCCAGCAGGTCACGGATCTTGGTCGAACAGTTGTTGAAAAAATGGTGGTACGCATAGGCCGCATTCTCGGGAAGACAGTCCACCCGAACCTGAGCCACCAACATGTCGATCTGCTTCTCGTTCAAGACGAGGCCTCGAGACTCGATACCTCCAAAATCCTCCGAGTACCACGCCAGCATTCTCTCCCAGGTCGTGTGCGAGCAATAGTACTTCAATTGCCCGGTCAGGAAGTGCCACCCGATGAGCGGGTCTTGGGCGTCATAGGTCCCATAGTCGTAAACATCATCGTCGCCCGTCAGGGGATTGCGAACACGGAATGCAATGTGCCCAAAGCCGGTAAATAGCCCGTCGCCCGGAAACATGGTGACCAGATCCACCTCGCAACCCGGGCACACTTGGGCCATGGCCTCTTCCGGCACCAGCGTTCCCCCACAGGACAAAGACAGGGCCAGCAGGATCGCCCGGACGCCAGCATGGGCCGGCTGTCGTCTTTCGCCCCCAAACTGCCAGATTCCCTTCACTGCAGTATCTGTCGTGGACTTCATCGTCTAGTATCCTCATCTTGCCGTTGTGCAGGCCCAAAAGAGCGAAATGCCTTCCCCGCCACATGGGCCGCAATGAACCAGACTATCACAAGGGGCAGCAACAGGGCCATGGCCCATCGCAAAGATGAAAACTGTCCCGCCAACTTCAGCGCCGAGAAACCCAGCAGGGCAAAGCCAGCCAAGGCCTTGGCGCTGCGCTGCACCAGAATGTCCGTGACCGCCAGGGCCCGGTACTTGCCTTCCGATGGAATCGGGACAAACAGCATCTGCCTGGACGTCTGGTTCATACTGTAGTTCAGGCTGTTGTCCGAGGCGAACATCCAGGCCGCCAATCCCAAGGACGGCAGGGCCATGAATCCAACACCGGTCAACAGGAACACCGCAGGGAGAATGAGAATCCCCACCGAGGCGCCCCAGCGCCGCAGCACCCAAGGCGTGGCTACAAGTTGCAGGGCCACAGCCAGCAGATTCAGCACCAGAAAGAACTCGGCAAAAAAGGCCCCCAGGCTGGTGTGACCCATTTCGATGCCAAGCAGGTTCGTCACCCGCACAAGGGTCCCCTGCATGGCTTCAGGCGTGATGGCCCCAAGAAGAGACCCCAACGACGGAAGCTCACCACGCGAGGAAAAGAAGAGTTCCACCGACTTATGGAATGTGAAGTCCGAAATGGCCGAGGCGAACTCGTAGCCAGCCACCATCACTCCAATGGCCGCTACGTATCTGCCCAGATTCCGGACGCCTATGGGTTCGCGTGCACCAACCACATCATCCCGGCTCACATTCGATTCGGGAAGCACGGTGCGAAGCCCCGAAAGGCGCTGATGCCTGCCCAAAATCCCCAGGGCCAACGGAATTAATGCCAGATTCACGACCGCCACCGAGGCCGTCATGGAAGCCGGCGAAATCAGCGCAACCAGTCGATGACAGGTCAGCGAGCCCACCAGCCCCCCCAGAACCCCGCCCACCCCGATCCAACCGTACAATCGACCGGCGGATTCGTGGTCCACTACGTCAGAGACAAGCCCCCAAAACAGCGCCACATTCACCGTGATGAACAAGTCAACGGCAATGTAAAAGGCATAAAATGCTTCTTTGGGGGGGTGTTCCATAAGCAGAAGCAGGCTGGCCAGCAGAAACAGCCAGAAAAAACTGCCAAGCACCAGACCCGCCAGTCGTTTGCGACCCAGTCGTTTCACGGCAATGGCATAGGCGACCACAACCCCGGCGGAGACCAGCGCCGTAATCACCTTCAACTCGGCGATGGAATCGGCCCCCAGGAAACCGACGGTCAAGGCCGACCGCAGCGGCTTCAAAAACCAGTAACACGCAATGGTCACAAAGAAGTAGGCCGAAAGGCCCAGAACGGTCCCCACCTCGTCACGGCGCACATCGGTCAGTTGCTTCCAGAACGCCACCGGAACCCCTACTTCTCGCCAGGCTTTTTGACAGACATCCCCTCGGGAGGGTTCTTGCCCTTCAGCCGGGCCTCAACGGCCAGTCTGGAGGGGAACAGGCGCTGCACCCCTTTGGCAAGCAGGTATCCTACCGCTGCACCCCCAAAGGCTCCCGCCACCAGGATTCCCAACAGTTTGGGAGCCGGCGAATCGGGAGGCAGACCCGTAAGCACACCCACACCGGCAGCACCCAGCACCGTAGCCCCGGGCACAAAGGCCGGAAAGGCACTGCGCCGAGTGTAATACGGAGCAAGAAGCAGCGCCAGAATGGCCAAAGCCGCCAGCACCAGACGCAGCACTCCTGCGGGGAACGTGGCGATTGAAGCCTTGACCTCCAGGGGCTTCGCATGGGGCGGTTCCATGCTCTCTAAGACGACCTGGAACCCGCCTTCGGATGCGTCCTCAAGGTGCATCTGGACCGAAGTCACGGCACTGCCGCCGCCCTTTTTGCCCTGGTTGGCAGCGTGGTTTGTGAACGCCCACTTCTCCCGAACCTCCTTCGCACTCCCGTCCAGGGCGCTGCGAAAGGTGATGCGCACTTTGGCGGCAATCTGCCCGTCGTCGCCCCGGGCAAACACCCCGGGTGTCGCAACTACGTTCACCAACACGTCTCCAGTGGCCGGAACATACCCTTCCAAGGTTGGGTGCGACGGCGAGAGTTTCCCCTCGGTCACCACCATCCCCGGCGTCGTCTCCACAAAGATCGCCGTCACCAGGCCCGCTCCGCTTGCCAGCAGCAGCAAAAGCGTCACAAGCCGCATCCACGCCGGAACCAAAGAGCACAGACAATGCTCCAGCACAAACCCCATCACAACCACCAGCGTCGCCAACCCCATGATCAACGGAAACACGTCATGGGGAATCCATTTCAAAAAGTATAGGCCCGCCAGCACCGCCCCCAACCCCACCAATGAGACCCCCCTCAGCCAGTCATGCCACGCTATGGCCCACTCTTCTCTGGTCATCCAACGCCCCTTTTTGGTGCGGGCCAAATCGGCCCACTATTTCCTTACGTATCGCCCCGCTACCAGCCAGATCTCCCCAAACAGCAGTACCATCGCCAGGAACAGGAACACTCCATCATAGCTGTGATGACGATCGGCCGCTGCCCCGGCCCCTACTGAGTCTCCGCCCACACTGCTGGGTTTCCATGCCTCGCCGCCCGGAATCTCCCCCGGTGCGGGG
>CAYTWV010000335.1:0-5406 GCA_964442235.1 uncultured Myxococcales bacterium
CCTGTCGGACCTGTCGGACGTGTCGGACGTGTCGGACGTGTCGGACCTGTCGGACCCTGCTTCGCCCTCATCCCTCATCCCTCATCCCTCAAACTTCCGCCCTTCCCCCTCCCCTGATCCGCTCCCCCATCGCTCGCCGACCTTGACCGGGGACCCCCCACTCGGTAAAGTCCAGTGCCCTGAGGAGAAGCCATTTTCGTGCGCCTTTTCCCTCGGCGTCAGCTCCTCCAGAGCTGCCTGTTCCTCGCCCCAAAGGCAAGGAGGTGACCCGTGACCCGTTTTGTCTTGATGCTTCTGGCCTTTCCCCTCTCCGGATGCCTTCTGGCTGGGTGCGGAGCCTCCTCTGGAAACAAGTCCAATCCGGCCCTGGAGTATGACGGCATGGACTATTCCGGCGTGGATGCTACCGGAAATCAGGATGTGCCCGCGGACAAGGACACCTCCGCTAAGGACCAGTCTGGCGACGCAATCCCCTCGGATCAGGTCCCCATGGATGGTTTGCTTCCCGACGGTGCCTCCCCAGATCTGGCTGACGGGAACACGTCTGAATTGCCGGCTTCCTGCGTGCCTGGCGAAAAATATTGCGACGGTCTGGATATCATGCGCTGCAACCCGGATGGCCTGGGGTACACCCTGTCCAAGTCCTGCGTCGATGAAAACCCCTGCACCGACGACTATTGTGAAGACGGAAAATGTCTCCGCGAAACCCCCGACCTGACCTGCTGTTTCCCCAAATGTGAGATGGGCCAGATCTGCATGGAAAACGAGTGCGTCTGTGCTTCCATGTGCCTGGGCAGAGAGTGCGGAGACGACGGGTGCGGTGGAACCTGTGGCGAGTGCCCGGCTCACCACGTCTGCACCGACAAGGGCAAGTGCGCCTGTATCCCCCAGTGTGACGGAAAGAACTGCGGTGATGACGACTGTGGCTCCACCTGCGGAACCTGCCCCGAGCAGAACGTCTGCCAGGAAGGGGTTTGCCTGTGCATCCCCAATTGTGACGGCAAGATCTGTGGGACCGACGGCTGCGGAGGCTCGTGTGGGGAGTGTGCTGCTCTGGAAGAGTGCGTCGACAACGCGTGTGCCTTCACTTGCCCCACCTGTCCTCAACTGGATGGATGCACGCGCTTCTTAAACCCCGCTAACTATCACGCCTATTATCTCTGCGGCAATTCGGTCAAATGGGACGATGCAAAAGACTTCTGTGAAAGTAAGGGAACCTACCTGGTTCGCATCAACAACGCCGAAGAAAATGCCTATGTCGCCTCGCTGCTTGCCGTCGGTGCCGTGGCCTGGATTGGCCTGGCGCAAGACTGGGGCGATTGGGGCAAATGGAAGTGGGCCGGAGCCGGGGAACCTGACTATACCGCCTGGGGACCTAATCAGCCCGACGACGGCGGTGTGTTCTCCTCGGAGGACTGTGCTGATACCGCCTCCTGGGCCCTCTGGAATGACGCCGAGTGTGGGAACAAATCCCCGTTTATCTGCGAGTTGGCGCCGTAGCCCCGCATCGTCAACCCGTTCAGCAGTACATCCGATTCAACATCTCCAGAACCAGATTCGAAAGCACGTGGAAGACCACCGGCACCCACAGCGTACCCGTCTTGTCCCTGAGCCAGCCGAACAGTAGCGAAGGGAAAAACACCGCCAACCGAAAGGCCGAAGGAATCGTCAAAAAGTGCCCCACGGCAAATACCGCCGAGGTCACCCAAACCGCCGGCCCAATGTCCCCGCCCCACAACACCAGGCGCCGGCCAAACGCTCGCTGCAACCGGTGCTGAAGATACCCTCGATAGAAATACTCCTCGGGGATGGCGACCAGAAGCACATGAAACAACAAGAACCAGGACAGCCATCCCAATCCCTTTTCGCTCTCCCAGGGCAACGTATGTGTCTCTTGACCCCCAACACGCACCGAACCGGCGCCCTCCAAGCGCAACTGGCCCTCGCCCGAGGGAAACTCCACTTGAAGGCGTTGTCCCGGGACCACGGTACGCCCCAAACCGCCGTTTGCCGACGACACGGTTGCACCGTGCGATCGATAAACCACTCCGGAACTTCCAATCACACGAACGCCCTCTGGATCGGCGCTGGCCCCAACGGCCACGTTCCACCGCCCGCCTTCGTCCACCCACGCTTGCACCGGTTCGCCTGGACCTCCATTCGTCTCCCCGGCCAGACGCACCGTGTCCGGCCAGTCCCATACCCGCTCCACGGACCCGCACCAACTTCGCCCCTGGGTCCATCCCACCCAGACCCCAAATCCGGCCCCGTATAACGGAAATACCAGCCCCACTGCCAGCAGTAACACCGCCGCAGCCCCGCTGGAACCACGCCACAACCCCGGCTCAACGTCCCACGGACGCTTCCAGATCCGGCTAAGTATACTTGGAATGTAAAGAAACGAAACTGCTACAAACAGAGAAGAGTAGTCTCGAAACCAGCCAAAACGGGCAAGCAGACCCCCAAACACCAGCAGCGCAACCCAGGAAACAGCCACTGCTGCGCCTGCCTCGCGCCCCGTACGTTCGAGGGCCATCTCCCCCGCAAAGACCCGCTCCCAATAAGGAAGAAAGCGTTGACGCTTGCACCGTTCCATGCTAACGGGTACCCTTACCACACGTTGGACCGCCGGTCCACATGTTTGGGTTCTGGAGGGCACCATGGCGTCTGTTGGTACCAGGAATTTGGCCCTTGGGGTTTTTACCCTTGGGTTGCTTGCGGTGGGGTTTTCGGCGACGGCAGTCGCTCAGCAGCCGGCCCCCACAAAACCTCGCCTTTTTGCATTCCCCTTGGTGAAGGGGGAAGGTGTTGGCGACATCGTTTTTAATAAGGTAGACAGAGATTATCAAACTCTGTTTAAGTTATCTACCAAGTTTGAATTGGTAAATGACGCTCAGATCAAGCAGCAAGAGCAGGATAAGGTCCAGGAAGAGAAACGCAAAGCAACCGTGACCATTCCTGAGTGGCTGGACAAGGCCGATGCCATGGTTTGGCAGGGCAAAGACCTCATGGCCAAAAAGCAGTTCGACAAGGCCATCGAGATCCTCCAGCAGGCAAAAGAAACCTACGAAGCCCACTACCTCGAGCTTCGGGACTACGAGAAGCTGGTCGACGCAACGCTGCAGTTGGCTATCGCTTTTTACGAGGCCGGCTACAAAGAAAACGGCGATGAGCTGCTGAAGGACGTCCTGGTCTGGCGCCCCACGCTGGTCGTCGAGAAGAAGAAGTACAAACCCGTTTTTGTCCAGAGCCTCGATGAAATCCGGACACTGGTCGAGAAGCGCAAGGGTGGAATCATCCGCGTAGAAGCCACACCCGCCAACGATGCCAAGGTCTATGTGGATGGCATCCTGCGCGGCACCCTTACCACCCAGAAGCCCGGCGTGGACATCGAGGGCCTCTTCCGGGGTCCCCACTACGTTCAGGTGATTCTGGACGGGTATGAACTGTTCGCCAAGAAGGTCGGTGTCCCCGAAGCCGGACGCACCGAGAAGGTCGTTGCCTCTCTCGCTCCCATTAAGTCTCAAGATAATACCGCTCAGGTGGGGCAGAAGATCGAGGGCGCTGCGTTCAAGGTCTTCTCCTATGCTCAGACCGGCGACTTCGACGTCGCCTTCGCTCGGGATGCCTCCAAGTTCGCAGAACAGGCCGGCGTTCCCTACCTGCTGTTTGGCTACGTCTCCAAAGAGATCCGTGGCGTCAAGCTCACACTCTTCCTCTTCAAGGCCGAGTGGAGCGCACTGGCAGAAGTGGACCCCGCCCAGTTCGACGACAACCTGACCAATCTTCAAGTCAACCTGCTCTTCCTCGAAGCCAACCTGGCTCAATCTCTCCAGGCCTTCCCGAAGAACAAGGTGGTACGTGGCAAACCCGCCGTCTATGCCAAACCGGAGCCCAAGGTCGAGACCCCCATCGTGGTCGGTCCCGTTAACCCCGTTGGCCCCACCGGCCCCACGAATCCCGTGGGCCCCACTGGCCCGACAAATCCCGTTGGCCCCACCGGTCCGACGAATCCCGTGGGTCCCACCGGGCCTGATGTGACCGTCGTCAGCCCGACCAACCCCAACAATCCGACCAATACCAACCCCAATCCCCTGCTTCTGAACCCCACGGGTCCCGAAAACGGGGAGATCGTGCTTCCGTCCCGCAACGGGCCCAACAACAACAACAATGGAACCACCGGTCAGCCTGAAGACTTGGGAGAACTCTCCTCCATCTTCCTGGGGACTGGCGGCAACAACAATACGGGCGGCGGAAAGCTGATCACCGGCGGGGATGACGATGACTCCATCGTCTCCAAGTGGTGGTTCTGGACCGCCGTGGGAGTGGGCGCAGGCCTGCTCGGAGGCGGCTCCTGGCTGCTCATCGATCAGCTTGGCACCGAAGAGGGTTCCAGCTATCAAGCTACTGTGAACTGGTAAACGCCGTAGAGGACAACTCCATGAGATTACTGTCCCGTATTGGATTGTTTTGTGGCCTGTTTGTGTCGCTCGCTTCCCTTCCCGCTGGTTGCGGTACGGAAGAAGAGCCCAACGGCTTGTTGCTCTATGTCTTTGGACCCGCCGAGGATGACGTCATCCCGCCGGAACTCGACCCCTTCGGCGAGTGCGACTATGTTCGAGTCTGCTACACGCTGGAAGACGAGACCAAGGCCTCCTCTTGCTCGGAAGTGGCCTACGACCAGCGCTCCGCAGCCCTCAAGGCCATCCCCTTTGATCAGAAACTCTCCGTTAGCGTCGAGTGCCGCAAAATGGTCACTGACAACGCCTCCGGAAAACTGAACAAAGAGACGACTTCCCGGGGACAGACCTGCGAACTCCGTCACCAGAAGGGCTCTTCACTTGAGTCCCGTGGCGTCTACATGCTGCCTGTGGCTACCTTCGGCCCGACCTACGACATGGTCAGCGAACGCACTACCAACCCCGGCACCGATGCCCGGTGGGGTGCTGCCGTCGTGGAACTCTACGATGGAACCATCCTGGTCGCTGGTGGCGCTACCCTGAAGCCCGAGTGCTCCTTTGCAGACCCCAAGTGTATCTCCCAGGTCTCGGCCACAGCGGTAATTTATGACCCGGCCGAAGGCTCCTTCGCCGCACTCCCGGGCTCGGGGCAGCAGATGACCGTCAAACGCGCCTTCGCCACGGCCGTGCAACTGCCTTCCGAAGAAATCGCCATCTTCGGCGGGCTCAACGGCTCAGCCGAACCCACGGACTCCATCGACATCTATGACCCCATCACCAAGACCTTCCGGGCCGCCACGCGTACCAACGACAAGGGTGCCCAGGTTGAGACCACCATGCGCAAAAGCCGTGCCTTCCACACCGCTACCCTCATCCTCAATCAGGATGGCGGTTATGTGCTGCTTACGGGCGGGTACGGCCTCGGTGAGGGATACTGGGAACTCTG
>CAYTWV010000336.1:0-5398 GCA_964442235.1 uncultured Myxococcales bacterium
CTGAGATTCAGGTTGGCAAGCAGATTCCGTATCAGGCAAGCAGCATGGGCGGTCTGGGGGGGCTGGCGGGCATGGCCGGGCTTTCGGGCTTGACGGGCGGCACCACCAGCGGTGGCTTGGGGTCCATGCTGGGCGGGATGGGCGGCCTGGGGTCCATGTTGGGCGGAATGGGCGGTATGGTTCAGCGAATCGACGTGGACCTGACCTTGAAGATCACGCCCCACGTCAACGAGTCCAACTATGTGCGACTGGAAATTGATCAGTCCATCGAAGACGTGGAGAGCATCGACCGGGAGCTTGGGCCCACGACCTCCAAACGTAAGGTCAAGAACGTCGTGGTGGTGCGGGACCAGCAGCCGGTGGTGATTGGCGGCTTGATTCGAGATACCGAGTCTGAAGGCGTGGACAAGGTCCCCTTCCTGGGTGACATCCCCCTTATTGGCATCTTCTTCCGCAAGACCGTGACCAAGACCGAAAAGAAGAACCTGTTGATGATCATCATTCCGCACATCATCGACGACCCCAGCGACCTGGAGCGCATTCACCGGGAGCGAATGGAAGAGATTCGCCGTTTTGCCCAGTACCTGGATGCCCGGGAATTGGAGAAGAAGGGCATGGTCGACTACAGCAAGAAGAGCGGGGCGCTGGAGCAGATGCGGCGGGCCGTGGACAAGGCCAAGAAAGAGCGGGAAGCGCGGGAACGACAGGAGTTCGAGGGAACGGCGGTGGATCTGGTTGGACCGCCCGAGTCTCACGACCTGGACTTTGATCCTACGGCTCCCAAGAAACCCGAAGGCACTCCCGAGAAGTAGGAGACGTCCATGTGGACCGAGACGGGTGTAGATGCAATGTTCGACCGCAGACCCATCGGGCAAATCCTGAAGGATGCGGGGTTGCTGACGGAAGCCGAAGTTCAGTCGGCGCTGCGGGTGCAGGGAGAGAAGGGCGGTCGCCTGGGCGAGGTGCTTGTGGCGTTGGGGCAGGTCAGTTCCAAAGACGTGACCCTGGCTCTGAGTAAGCAGTTCGGTATGGAGTGGGTGCTGGAAGTCGCCAAAGATCGACTGGACCCCTCATTGGTCGATGCCTTTCCTCTGGCGTATGCCAAACAGCATGGCTTTTGTCCGTTGTTCCGGAAACGGGGCCGGGCCGTGGTCATGCTTACGGACCCCACCAAGGTGGACATCCTGAGTGACCTGGTTGCCCTGTATGGGGTGGGTGTGGACCCGGTGCTGGGCACACCCGAATCGGTTTTCGAGTATCTGAATCTGCAGTATGACCGGCGTTCCGGGGCGCAGCAGGTCATGGGGGACATCCAGGAGTCCGAGGATCTGGACCGACTGGCCCACGACCTGGAAGAGAGTTCCCGAGACCTTCTGGAAGAGGATGACGAGGCCCCCATCATTCGTCTGGTGAACTCGATTCTGGCCCAGGCCATCAAGGAGAAGGCCTCGGATATCCATATCGAGCCCTTCGAGAAGACCCTGATGGTCCGCTTCCGAAAAGACGGCGTGTTACACGAAGTTCTGGAGGTCCCTAAGCGGCTGCAGGCCAGTATCACGTCACGTATCAAGATCATGGGGACGCTTAACATCGCCGAAAAGCGGCGTCCTCAGGACGGCCGTATCCGAGTGCGTATCGCCGGTCGAGACGTGGACGTCCGTCTTTCGACGATCCCCGTTGCCCATGGCGAAGGTCTGGTGCTGCGACTTTTGGACCGCACCACCACCATTTTGAACCTCACGGACCTGGGCCTTGGGGGCGAAGATCAGCGACGCTTCGACCGCCTGATCCGTCGGCCCCACGGCATTCTGCTTGTGACGGGCCCCACCGGTTCGGGTAAGACCACAACGCTGTACGCCGCACTTTCTATGATCAACTCTCCGGACAAGAAAATCCTGACCATCGAGGACCCCGTTGAATACCAGATGTCGGGGATCAACCAGATGCAGGTCAATCCCAAGATCGACGTGACCTTTGCCTCGGCGCTGCGAGCCTTTTTGCGCCAGGATCCCGACGTGATTCTGGTGGGCGAAATCCGAGATAAAGAGACCGTGGAAACCGCCATCCAGGCCTCGCTGACGGGCCATATGGTGTTCTCCACCGTGCATACCAACGATGCCCCCTCTACGTTCACCCGATTGGTGGACATGGGGGTTGAACCCTTCCTGATTGCCTCCTCGGTGTTGGCCATCCAGGCCCAGCGACTGGTTCGTCTGTTGTGCCAAAGCTGCAAACAGGCTTACGAGGCCAGTCCTCTGCAGTGGCGCCAGATGGGCATCTTGGACAATGTCAGCCGGCCGGCTTATGCACCCAAAGGTTGCCCCGATTGTGGCGGCACCGGCTATCGTGGCCGAAAGGGCATTTTTGAGCTTTTGGTCGTGACCGACGAGATTCGAAATCTGGTGATGTCCAAGGCCAACGCTTCGGATATCCGGCGATTGGCCCTCAAGGAAGGAATGAAGACCCTTCGAATGGACGGGGCAGATAAGGTTCTTAACGGGATTACTTCCATGGAAGAAGTGTTAAGAGTAACCCAGGACGATGGCGTTTAGAAGAGGCGGAGATGCCGGTATTTGAATATAAAGGTGTCAACGCGGCGGGCAAGGTCATCAAGGGCCTGCAGGACGCGGACAGCCCCAAGAGCCTTCGAGACGCGTTGCGCCAGAAGGGGGTTTTTGTCTCCGATGTGAAGGAGACCCGGGGTGAAGTCTCGTCGGGGGCATCCCAAACCGCCACGGTGAATCGGTCTGGTCGGTTCCGGCGAGGCGTGAAGGTCCAGGAACTTGCCGAAGTGACTCGCCAAATGGCTACCCTGCTTCGGGCCGCCATTCCTATCGTGGATGCCCTGTCGGCCGTTGCCAAACAGATGGTCAATCCTTCGTTCCAACTGGTCATGAGTGAAGTGCGTCGCTCGGTGGCCGAAGGCAAGGGGCTGGGCGCCTCTATGGCGGACCATCCGTCCATCTTTTCGGACCTGTACGTTAACATGGTTAAAGCCGGAGAGTCGTCAGGCACCCTGGATGTAGTGTTCGACCGTTTGGCGGATTTTACCGAAAGCCAGGCTCGCCTGCGCGGCAAAGTCATGAGCGCCATGATGTACCCCATCATCATGATGGTGGTGGGAACGGGCATCGTGTCGCTGCTGATGGTGTTTGTGGTGCCCAAGATGACCCAGATGTTCGAGGAGATGGGCGGCAAACTGCCGGCCTTGACCCGCGGGCTCGTGGCAGTCTCGGGCTTCCTGGAAAGCTGGTGGCATGTCACGTTGGCTTCCATTGTGATTTTTGTCGTCTGGTTCAACCGGTTTCGCAAGGGGGCCGGTCGCAAGGCATGGGACTCGTTTGCGCTGCGGGCGCCGGTTTTTGGCCCCATCGTCAGAATGGTTGCGGTGGCCAGGTTCACCTCGACCTTGGGAACGTTGCTGCACAGTGGTGTGCCTATCATGGCAGCGCTGGAAATCACCAAACACGTCGTCAGCAACCTGGTCTTGGCCGGGGTGGTGGACGATGCCAAAGAGGCGGTCAAACAGGGTGACAGCCTGGCCAAACCGCTGGAGAGAAGCGGCCATTTTCCCCCGATGGTGTGCCACATGATTTCGGTGGGCGAGGCCTCGGGCAGTCTGGAGGAGATGCTGGCCAATATCAGCAAATCCTATGAAGAGCAGGTGAACAACAAGCTGGGAATGCTGACCGCCTTGTTGGAACCGGTCATGATCGTTGGCATGGGTGTTGTGGTTGCACTGATTGTGTTTGCCATCCTTACGCCCATGATGGAGATGAATTCGTTACTTAAGGGTTGATTGGAGGTTACCATGCGTGAAAGAATCAAAAGGGTTTCCAAGCTTCTTCGCAACCAGCGAGGCATGACGCTGATCGAGATCATGGTCGTGATCGCGATTATCGGCATGGTAGCCGGTGCCGTGGGCTTCGGCGTGACCCGTTATCTCTCGGATGCCAAGGTGGATGCTGCCAAAATCCAGTTGGACAAGATTGGTACCATTCTGGAGACCCATTTTGCCAAGGCCGGGGAGTACCCGAACTCTCTGGACGAGTTGACCAAAAAGAGCAAGAGCGGCGGCAAGGCCTATATCGAAGAGTCCGGGCTGAAGGATCCTTGGAAGACCAAGTTCATTTACTCTCCTTCGGACGATGGCTTCAAGCTCTGTTCGGCCGGGCCGGACAAACGCGAAGGATCGGACGACGACCAGTGCCTGGGAGAAGAGAACAAGGGAGAGTAGACCTGAAGGCTACCTGCTTGTTCACCCTCCTTGGCCCGCATTCGCATTGAGATGGGGACGCCGTATATGAGTCTGGGCACAACCAGAAACGTGAGAGGCATGACGCTAATCGAGACCATGGTGGTCTTGATGGTGATCAGTATGGTCCTCTCCGTGGTGGCGGTTTCCCTAAGGGACATTTTCGGCGCCCGATTAAGCCAGGGGACGGGCCAGATTTCGGCCATTTGCCGGTACGGGTACGACCTCTCCTCGTTGCGAGGCAAGATGCATCGCCTGGCTGTTGACTTCGAGAGTCGCTCGTTCTGGTTGGAGGAAGTGGAACTTCCCAAGGATTGTGGGATGGTGCCCGATTCCATGAATCCCGACGCCAAGAAGGACGAAGTCACCGAAGAGATGGCCCCCAAAGCGCCGGGGACGGGCAAGGCCGTCACCGATATGCGGGTAAAAAAAGAGGAGCTTCCCAAAGGCATCTCCTTCGAAGGAATCATGACCAACCGTACGCCGGAACTGGTCAAAGAGGGCACGGAGTATGTCTATTTCTTCCCGGACGGGACCGCCGAGAAGGCGTTCTTGTGGGTTTCGGACGGAGAGGAGATCTGGACCGTGGAAGTCAAACCGCTGCAAGGCACCGGGTGGGTTCATAAAGAGAACCTGCCGGCCGAGGAGTTTCGCTCCCGATGAGGAAGCATTCGCCACAAGCGGGATTCTCGCTGATGGAGATGATGGTTGCCATCGCTGTGCTGGCCATCGCTCTGGTGGCGATCATGAGTGCTCAGCAGGCAGCGCTGAACGGCTCGATTCTGGTGCAGCGGGGCCAGGCAGCGGCGCTGGGGATGCGGACGATTGTGTTGGGCATTGAGGAAGAGTACCGGAAGGAGGGATTTCCGGAGAACAGTCTGACCGATCGAGAATGTGAGGTCCCCGAGGAGTACGAAGAGTGGTTCGAGTGTTCCTATAATCTGGAGCGACTGGAGTTGGAAGCGGCCCAGATGCAGGAACTGGTGGACCAGAGTTTTGGCGGGCTGTTGTCCCAGGGCGGGCTTGAGAATCTGGGCCAGGGTGGTGGCGGCGACAATGGGGCCATCGGTACACAACTGCAGGGATTGCTTCAGGGCGGTGGGGCCGAGGGGTCGGGGCTTAATTTGTCAGGGTTGGGGTTTC